>JAKZUY010000145.1:0-37535 GCA_047516345.1 Dehalococcoidia bacterium
CGAAGCGGATGCAAAGCGGTCCAGCGTACTTTGAGCGAACGTGCGCAACACGGCCAGTTCAGCCATTTGGGATACGATCTGGGCTACGTCTTCGGCAGGTTCACGCTTGTCGAGCCCAACCTCTTCGGGGCTGAAGTAAACAGGTTTTCCGCCGAGCAGTTCGACTCCGATCCAGAAACTCAGCTTCGTCCGTAGTGAGGGCTTCTCGAACAACAGCACCGCGGACTTGCCTTTGAGTGCTTCGCTACCAGCGCCTTTCTTGAGATCGCGTCCTCGTTCGAGAAGAGGCAGTAACTCCCGAACCGCAAGATCGCTGAACCTCAGAAAGTCCCGTTTCATCGACTAACTCCGGGCGGCTGACCGCTGCCACAAGCCCGTACCAACCACGGGCACAAGGCGATGGGAAAGATGGATTCGCGGCGACCGTGACGAACGGTCGCGCGCACGCAATTGGAATTGAGCTTCAGGCCGGCCTGAAAACTGGCAACGGTCTCCCGTTTACTTCAGAAAAGGTCACCCTCAGCGCCATGCCGATCTCAATCCCCGCGGGGTCCGGATCCACCCCCGTAAGACGGGTGGGCATCCGCGGCCCTTCCGCCAATCCTACAATGGCGGCGACGTACGGGATGTCCTTGACAAAGGCGGCGCCTGGCGCCTGATGGACGATCGTGAATGCGTGGAGTGTGCCCTCGCCGCTCGCCGGAACCCATCCAACCGCCCTGCTCCCGCACTGCAAGCAGAATATCCGCGGGTAAAACTGGAACTCCCTGCAATCGTTGCATCTCTGAAGGATCAGGCGGCCCTCCGCGACAGCGTCCCAGTAGACGTCTGCTTCCTGCGAACCGTTGTAGTGGCCGTCGTCTGTCATATTGATCGCCCTTCCGGAGGCCCGCGACGGGGCGCCGCGACTACGCCCTGCCCAGTACAGCCGTTCCGGTAGAAGACAGGAGGCCGCCGGTGCCGTGCGCAAGGGCTACCGTGCACCGGGACAGTTGCCTGTCCTGAGTCTCCCCGCGGAGCTGCCTCACGGCCTCGACAACGGTGAATATCCCGTACATACCGGGATGCGTGTACGACAGCCCGCCCCCGTTCGTGTTCAGCGGGAACGCGCCTCCGGGCGCCGTTCGCTGAGCCGCCACGAAGTCAGGCCCCTCGCCGGCGCCGCAAAATCCCAGGTTCTCCAGACTCACCAGCACGGTGTAGGTGAAGGAGTCGTAGATCATCGCCAGGTCGATGTCGGCGTGCGTCACTCCGGCCATTCCCATGGCTTGCGGGCCCGTCTTTGTTCCGAACGCCGAGGTGAGATCGGGCATCTGGGAGACCATCGAGTGATCATGCCCTTCCGCCACTCCGAGCACCGCGACCCCGCCTTTTCGGGCGTCGCGGGCGCGCTCGGCCGTCGTAACGACCACTGCCGCTCCTGCATCCGTTACCAAGCAGCAATCGACGAGGTGAAACGGCCAGGCGACCCATCGCGAATCATGGTATTCATCGAAGTCGAGCGGCCGATTGTGAAAGTAGGCCCTCGGGTTGAGGTTCGCCCATTTACGCGTAGAGACAGCGATCTCGGCAAATGCCTGCCGGGCCCGATCTTCACCGAATCGGTGCATGTAGTTGCTCGCCGCCATCGCGTAGGAGATCGGCGGGCCGATGATTCCGTACGGGTTTTCGTACTGAGCCATAGGCGTTCCGGAATTGCGGGGAATCGGCGAGCGGTCCGACCTGCCGGCCTGCCCGTGGGTGATCAACGCCACCTCGCAATAACCCGCTGCGATTGCCGCCACGGCGTGGGCGATGTGAATCACGAAGGACGAGCCGCCCACGGAAGTCGAGTCGGTGAATCGCGGCTCAATACCAAGGTACTCAGCCACGTCCAGCGTGGACCATCCCGCAGTCAGCAGCCCGTCCACGTCAGCGAGGCCTAGCCCGGCATCGTCGAGCGCGTTGAGCGCGGCCTCGGCGTGGAGTGCGAGCGGCGACTTATGCGGCAGCCGGCCAATCTCGTCGGATTCGGCAACCCCGACGATCTCGGACGATCCCGACAGTCGATTCAGTTTGGCTTCGTTAGGCATAAGTTAACCGTGCTCAATTCCGTAAGACAGGCGAACGCGTCGTTACTTGAGCGGCGAGTAAGGTGTGGCGGCCAGTATCTGATTACTGACGTTTTTGACAATCAGGCCGTCCTCTTCGGACATCGCCTTGGCCTGCTGCCACTCCGGGTCCGCCTGAAAAGAGGCCCAGGCACGTTCCCTCTGCCCCATGTCGTCGAACGCCACAAGGTAGATGAGATCGTTGTTCGAAGGGCCAATCACGTTGGTCCAGTAGCCCACGTTCTTGATGCCGTGCCGCTCGAACAGTTCGCAAGTGTGCTCACTGAAGCGTTTGTTCAGGGCTGGCAGCCTTCCACCGTAACATTCGTAGATTCGCAGTTCGTAGATCAATTGGCCCTCCGGTTCCGGCGCGCTTGACACATGATTTCACTGGATTCTGTCCGGGAATCGGCCGACCGTCAACCCATAAGGCAAAATACTGCGCTGCGGCTAGCATCGGCAACCGGACAACGGATACATATTACGACTACGCGGGCGCGGCCGATCCGGCTTGGCCGAAACGTCAGAAGCCGCGCCGATCCGGCAGCGCGATGTTATCTATCAGTCGCGTTCCGCCAACCCGCACAGCGAGTGAAAGTAAAGCCGGTCCGTCGACCACATCCAGCTCCTCGAAAGTTACAGGGTCGGCTGCGCTCAAATACTCCACTTCGATCAGCGGTTCCCGACTGAGGACCGACAGCATCGCCGCCCTCAGTTCATCGCCGGAACGCTCGCCATTCGCCCAGGCAACCTCGCCGGCCGTGAGCGCCCGAAACAACGCGGCCGCGGCCTTGCGAGGTTCGTCGACCAGATTCGCGTTTCGGCTGCTGAGCGCCAGGCCGTCCAAATCGCGTACGGTCTCCACGCGGACGGTTTCGATATCCATCCGCAGGTCCCTTACGAGACGTTCGACTATCGCAAGTTGTTGGGCGTCTTTGCGGCCGAAATAAGCCGCGTCGGGAGCGATGATATTGAAGAGTTTGGCCACCACCGTGGCGACGCCCGAAAAGTGGCCGGGCCGATGGGCGCCTTCCAGAACGTCTGCGATCGGGCCAGGGTCGACGCGGGTCGACCCCCCGGCGGGGTACATCTCCTCCAAGAGCGGCTCGAACAGCAGATCGGTCCCGCAGGCCTCGAAGATCTCCAGATCACGCGTCCGGTTCCGCGGATAGGCTGAATAGTCCTCAGATGGACCGAACTGCGCCGGGTTGACGAATAGCGAGGCGATCACGGTCTCGCACTCCTCGCGTGCGCGCGCAAGCAGCGCCTCGTGACCTGCATGGAGCGCGCCCATAGTCGGTACAAGCCCTATCCGGCCGGGCAGCTCGCGCCGCACGACGCGCATCTCCTGAACCGTCTGGATTACGCGCATGGCCTGGATCATTCGGTCTGACTTGGAGTCGCCGACCCGTCCCGCACGGCCGATTCATTTGAGAAAAACGACTCGGCGTCGCTTGGGAACGACCCTGCACGAACGTCGTCTGCGTAGCTCGTCATGGCCGTTCTGATCACGCCGGAGAGGTCTGCATATTGCCGCGCGTGGCGCGGCTTGAAATCGAGACCCAGACCCAACATGTCGTGCAGCACCTGCACCTGCCCGTCGCACATCAGGCCCGCCCCGATGCCGATAGTAGGAATCCTCAGCCGTTCGGTTACCTTGGCCGCCAGCTCCGAGGGGATCAGTTCCAGCACGATGGCAAACGCCCCCGCCGCCTCGACCGCAAGCGCATCGTCCATCAGGGCCGCTGCCGCCTCTACCGACCTGCCCTGCACTCGGTAGCCGCCTATCTTGTGCACCGACTGCGGTGTCAGTCCCACGTGGCCCATCACGGCAATCCCTACGTCGGCAAGCCGGCTGATGATCGGCGCGATGGCGCGGCCGCCTTCCAGCTTGACCGCATGCGCCCCACCCTCCTGAAGCAATCGACCGGCGTTGCGAATCGCCGTCTCGGCGTCGACCTGGTAGCTCATGAACGGCATATCGGCGACGATCAACGACCGTTCGGCGCCACGTACGACCGAGGTTGTGGCACGGACAATGTCGTCCACGGTCACCGGAATCGTCGAGTCGTAACCGAATACAACGTTGCCGATGCTGTCGCCCACGAGGATCATCGGGATCCCCACCTCGTCAGCGATCCGCGCAGTCGGATAATCGTACGCCGTGATCATCGGGATCCGTTCGCCGCGCTGCTTCATCGACTGGATTTTGTGAGTCGTTATCCGTCTCGCCGCCATTTCATTTTCCTTTTGCGGTCTGCATCCCTTCAGGGCTTGCAGCCGATCACAATGAACGTTGCCGGAGTCTTCCTATAGTTATTGTGTAATTCGGTCAGAGTGGCCGGTTCGTATCCCCGCCCCTGCTAATCGCCTCTTTCAGACAACTCTCGATCTGCAACCTGGTCGGCTCACTCAGACCTCCCTGCTCAACCGCATACGGCAAGGCGGCCAACGCCAGCGCCGCGTACGCCCCACCCGTAACGGGCGATGCGCGATAGGTAGCCTCGACGTGCATTCGAACAGTCTCGACGTCCCCCCGAACGTACGGCCCGGTCAGGGCCGCGGGGATGCCTTGTTCCCCGATGCCTTCCACCGTCGATGAAACGAGCGGGGTAAGCAGTTCCACCGCCCGCCCCCGGTCGACCCCTAAGCTGCTCCACATGTCAGCCGACAGACCGACCAGCCCCGCCAACAATCCGCAAGCCATCACGGCCGAGGCGTGGTACGCAGCCCGGACGTCCGCGGAAATCGCAACGGTCGTGCCGCCAAGGTCGTGAGCCAACCCGGTCAGCCAATCACGGACACGTCGGTCCCGAGATTCAACGCCGAATGCGATTCCGGAAAACCGGTGCCCCATATCGGGGCTGGGAAATGTTTGAAGTGGATGAAACCCACCGGTAACAGCGCCCTGTTCCTCGACGCCGGAGATTATCGACAACGGCTGCGCGCCGGAACAGTGAATGACCGACTGCCCGACTCGCCATCGAAGCGAATCACAGACCGTCTTAATGCTGCCGTCGTCTACGCAAATGAACACCGCGTCGGCGGCATCGGCCACCGCCTGGGAGCAATGGGTCACGGTTGCGCCCGGGACCTTCCCGGCCAGCCATAGCGCATGCTCCGGCCGACGAGTGCTGGCCGCAGTCACCGCGTACCCGGCAGCAGCCATCGCCAGGGCGAGGCTCGAACCCAGTCGGCCCGCGCCGACGATCCCAACGGTCGCCGGAGCGGAAATGTCGCCTTCAGGCAAGTTACGCAAATTCGTTTTGATCACGCCACCAGTTAAATTCGTAGTGGCGGGTTTAAAACCCGCCTTTGCCCTCGCAAATTGACAAAGTTGTCAGCATCCTCATACCAATTTGCTCTGATACCAAGTTGCCATGATGCGGCCATATACGACCGGGTTGGGCGTCTCAAGGCAAGGTCAGGCTGGGTTTCAAGAGCATGTTTCATAACGATGAGACCACCTGAATCACGATCCATTGGATTACGGTTTTCGCCGGAATTATGAAGTATGGCACCGTATTCCAATTTCGTCATTCCCGTGAAAACGGGAATCTATTCCCCGACCGCGTAGTGCGAAACTAAGCAGTTTCTTTGTGAAACGTGCTCTTCAAACCCACCCTTGCGGGTGTGGTAATTCGCGGCGCAGCCAAAACGAATTGGTATATGAGGGGACTGTTGAGATAGTTTCTTAATCACCCTTTACCACCTCCCTCGCCGGTAGTACTCCGCCCAAAGCGGTCGCCGACTCGACGGCGTCGATGATTGCGGCGCACATGGCCCGCAGGGCGCCGGCATGGAGTTCGTCGGGCATCGGAGTCGCCTCATGTACGCCGATAGCAAGTGAAAACACGATGTCGCCATCGTTGGAAGTGTGCGACGGCCGTATCGCCATAGCGATGGCGTCCTGGCCGGCCATCGCAAACCTGGCCGCCCCGGGTTTGTCCAGCTGCGCGTCGGTCGCGACGATCCCGAGCGTCGTATTTCTGAAAAACCTGCGGTCTTTTGGCGGATCGGTCAAAAGTATCTCGACCGAGTCTTCGAATCCCGACGCATCGGCGTTGATCGGCCCTGCGATCACCTCGCCGGTCGATGGATCGACGACGCTGCCAGAAGGGTTGACCGCCGCCAGTGCGCCAACAGTCGCACCGCCCGTCAACTGCACCGACGCGCTGCCGATGCCCCCCTTGACACTCCGGTTGCCTCCTCTCAAACCGCCGATAGTCGCCCCGGTTCCCGCGCCCACGCTGCCGGTCTGAAATTCTGTCCCCGCCGCGCAACACGCGGCGTACCCGTCCTCCGCGGTTGGCCTGACCCTGTGTGTAATCATGCCGAGGTCGAAAAGTATCGCCGCCGGCACGATGGGAATAGTCGCGCGCCCCACGCGGAGACCTCGGCCCTGCTCTTCCAGGTACTTGACCGCGCCCGTGGCCGCGTCCAAGCCGAATGCGCTCCCCCCGGCGAGCATGACGGCGTTTACCCACTTTGCCTGGGCCAGTGGGTGAAGCAGAGCCGTCTCGCGGGCGCCCGGGGCCGCACCGCGTACATCCACGCCCGCAGTGGCGTTAGGATCGCAGATCACCGCCGTGCATCCGGTCGCGTTGGCGGTGTCCGTCCAATGACCGACCCGAATGCCGCGTACATCGGTGATCGAGCCGCGCTCTGGCGGCCGTGAGTTTTTGGTGGCGTCGACCAAGCGTTCGCCCCGTATCACACGTATCCGGCGAGAAGGACAAAGCCGACAGGTGTGGAGACCCGTTGGTGGTCGTCAAGTCCGGGGGTCTCCGGTACTTGCGCCGCGGGCCGCTCATCCTGCTCTAACAGGGCTCGCCTCTTGCCGGTCCGGTATTTCCCGATCGCCCTGAATTAGGGGCGAAAGTCCAGCCCGTCGAGAGTAGGCGGTAACGGCAGAATAACACACCGAACAAGGGCCAATGAGATGATTCTCATCGAGAGATGACAAGCGACGCGGCCGGCAAAAAGAGTATACTTTCCGAAATCCGCCGCGGCGGTTATCGGGCGTTTCGCAGGTTCGCAGGTCCAGAGCAACCACACTCGCCGTCCGCTTGGCCCTTGGTGTTTTCAGGAGCATTGCCCCGTTGCCACGATTGCTAAAAGAATTGAGAACGGCCTATGGATTCGATGACGTAGCCATCGCCCCGGGCGACATAACCATCAACCCTGAAATGGTGGATATCTCGACGAATTTCGATGGCGTCAGGCTCCACGTCCCCTTCATGGCTTCCGCCATGGACGCAGTGGTCGATCCGGCCTTCGCAATCACGCTCGGCAAGCTAGGCGGCCTCGCAGTCCTCAACCTCGACGGATTGCAGGTCCGATACGAAGACCCGGCCCCGCTTTTCTCAGTGGTAGCGGAAGCGTCGCCTGACGAAGCGACCGAACTCCTGCAGAAACTGTATTCACAGCCGATTCGCGATGAACTCGTCGGCCAGCGCGTCGAAGAGATAAAACGGGGTGGCGTGGCCGCCGCCGTCTCAGTGATACCGGCAAACACCAAGCGTTTGGCGCCATTGGCGGCAGAGGCCGGGGCCGACGCCATCATCGTGCAAAGCACGGTAACGACGGCCCGCCACATATCAAAAAGCCTGCGAGGGGTGATATTTTCCGAGATCATCAAACAGGTGAAGACGCCCGTCCTCGTTGGCAACACCGTCAGCTACAGCGTCACCCGGGAACTGATGAACGAAGGCGTGCATGGCGTCCTCGTCGGGGTTGGTCCGGGGGCCGCATGCACAAGCCGTGAAGTTCTGGGGATAGGCGTGCCACAGGTAACCGCGACCCTCGAATGCGCCGCCGCCCGTGAAGACCACTTCAACGACACAGGCCGTTACGTACCGATCATCACAGACGGCGGGATTCGGACAGGGGGCGACGTGTGCAAGGCATTTGCCGCCGGCGCCGACTCAGTAATGATAGGGACCCCGTTTGCCCAGGCGACCGAAGCCCCGGGGCTCGGCTACAACTGGGGAATGGCCACCCCGCATGCCTCGTTGCCCCGAGGGACCCGCATAAAGGTCGGTACCCGCGGACCCCTCGAACAAATACTGTTCGGGCCCTCTTCGAAAACCGACGGCACCGAGAACCTCGTTGGCGCTCTCGAAATCTCTATGGGAATGACAGGCGCCAACAACATCAGGGAAATGCACTCGGCAGAGTTGATGTACGCTCCGGCGATCAAGACTGAAGGCAAGGTCTTCCAGATGAACGGGCTCGGCTCGTGATCTCCCGCCGCCACTAGCCGGCCTACGGGCCAAACCCACCGCGTGCTACACCGCAGCGGCGCGCGCGGAGACCCCACAACATGGCAATTCGCGTACCGCGAGGAACCTACGACATCCTGCCGGACGAGCAACCGTACTGGGACTTCGTTACATCTACAGCCGTCGGTGTGGCGCGCCAGTTCTGTTACCGGCAGGTCGAAACTCCCATGTTCGAATCGACCGACCTGTTCGTTCGCGGCGTTGGCATCGAGACGGATATCGTACAAAAGGAGATGTACACCTTCGAGGACCACGGCGGAGATTCCCTCACCCTTCGGCCTGAAGGCACCGCCGGCGTTTGCCGGGCCTACATTCAACACGGCATGCAAAATCAGCCGCTGCCTGTCCGCCTCTTCTACGTTGGCGCCATGTTTCGCTACGAAAGGCCGCAGGCGGGCCGACTCAGGCAACACCACCAGTTCGGTGTGGAGGGGATCGGCGACGGTTCACCCCACGTAGACGCCGAGGTGATCGAACTCGCCATGAGATTCCTTTCCGGGATCGGAATGCGCGGCCTAACCATCAAAATGAACAGCATCGGAGACGGCGACTGCAGGCCCGAATACCTTGAAGCGCTGAGAAGCTACTTTCGGCCGCACGCCGGGGGGTTATCTCCACTCGACCGCGGCCGACTCGAACGGAGTCCGCTCAGGTTGCTCGACTCGAAGGAACCCTACATGCTCGAATTGGGAGCGGAAGCGCCGCGCTCAATCGACTACCTCGACGAAGAGTGCCGCGACCATTGGGACGAGACCCTCGCCCACGTCGAGGACCTGAAACCGCTCTACCCAGACTTTCGGTTTCAGACTGACCACCGTTTGGTGCGCGGGCTCGACTACTACACGCGGACCGTGTTCGAGATACATCCGCGCCAGGAGGGGGCCCAAAGCTCGGTGCTGTCCGGAGGCCGTTACGACGGATTAGTCGAAGAGTTGGGAGGCCCGCCAACTCCGGGTATCGGATTCGGCAGCGGCATAGAGCGGCACATACTCAACCTCAAACGTCAGGATTCCAGTCCCGACGACAACCTGTCACGTCCCGAAGTGGTCGTGGTCCATATAGGGCCGGAAGTACGGCGCTCGGCCGTTGCGCTGACCTCGCAGTTGCGCAGTGAGGGTTTGGCGGCCGTAATGGCGCCGGATCGTTCCATGCGGGGCCAGATGCGTTATGCCGGCGGGTTGTCGGCAACATACGCCTTGATAATTGGCGGTCGGGAACTGGAACGCGGAGTGGTTTCCCTTAAACCCCTTGGCGGCGGCGATCAGACCGAAGTCCCGCTCGATCCGGACAGCATCGTCGAAGCCGTACGGGGCGGCTGATCTGTATCGGCCAGCAGGCGCGATGCGGACCAGCGCCTAAGGACTGGTATCCTCGAATCATGCAGGACTCAACCTCTAACCGGCTAGAGCAGATAGCCGAACGCCATGGCGAAATCGAACGTGAGATGTCGCGGCAGGAGATCGCGTCGAATCCCAACGCCCTCCGAAAACTCGGGCAAGAGTACAACGAACTGCAAACCGTCATCGACCTCTGGACAGCCTACAAAATGGCGCAGGAAAGCCTCGATCAGGCAAAGTCATTCATCGTGTCCGAGACCGACCCGGAGATGCTCGATCTGGCCCGAAGCGAAGCGGCCGAGATGTCGGGTCAACTGGACGAACTCGATCTCCAGATCAAATCCGCCCTGCTGCCAAAGGACGCAACCGAGCAAGCAGACGCCGTAGTGGAAGTTCGCGCCGGCGCCGGCGGCGACGAGGCGGGGCTTTTCGCAGGGGACCTCCTCCGAATGTACCAGCGATATGCCGAACGCCGGGGCTGGAAGTCCAGTGTGATCAGCCTCAACAGCACCGGGGTTGGGGGTATCAAGGAGGTTATATTCGAGGTCCAAGGGGAAGGCGCGTACTCCCGACTCAAACACGAGAGTGGAGTTCATCGGGTGCAACGAGTCCCCATCACGGAGTCGCAGGGCCGAATTCACACCTCTACCGCAACCGTGGCGGTTCTACGGCGAGCAGAAGAGATCGACATTCAGGTAAGCGACTCGGACCTGAAGATCGACGTCTTCCACGCTGGCGGCCACGGCGGCCAAAACGTAAACAAAGTCGCAACTGCGATTCGCATTACGCACCTCCCGACCGGCATAGTCGCCATTTGCCAGAACGAAAGGTCCCAAATCCAGAACAGGACGCAGGCCATGGACATATTGCGCAGCAGGCTCTGGGACAGGGAACTACAGAAGCGACAGGCCGAAACAAGCGCCGACAAGCGGGCGCAGGTAGGTACCGGCGACAGATCGGAAAAGATCCGCACGTACAACTACCCACAAACTCGCATCACGGACCACCGCATCAATCACAACAACCACCAGTTGGAACGAGTTCTGGACGGCGAACTCGACGAATTCATCGATGCGCTTCTTCGCGAGGAGCAAGCCCTGAAACTCGCCGCGCTCAGCACGGCCGGTTGATCGGCCTCGGAAACGATTACAAGACCGCCGTGCGGTGACCCGATCACGCTGGCAAAAGTGAACAAACTCCGATTGGCCCGCGTCGGTTTTCACCGGAACTGCATGGCTCCCAGTCTACGGCAGTGGTACTAATTCGTTTTAGTTCCGCCACTAACTACCATGCCCGTAGGGATGGGTTTCAAACCCGCCCTGTCCCTGCCCCCGGAACGCCCAACCCGGTCGTGTATATAGCCGCATCATGACAACTTGGTATGAGGATGCTGACAACCGCGCCAATTAGCCAGGCCGTAGGCGGGTTTGAAGAGCATGTTTCGTAATATTGAGACCACCTGAATCACGATCCATTGGATTACGGTTTTCGCCAGAATTATGAGGTACGGTGCCGTATTCCTTTTTCGTCATTCCCGTGAATCTAGGGAATCTATTCCCCGACCGCGTAGTTCGAAACTAAACAGGTGCTTTGTGAAACATGCTCTTGAAACCCGCCGCTACGATTTGTATTAGCGGCGCGATCAAAGCGAATTGATATGAATATCAGGCAGATATATTCGGACGCAGTCGCAAAATTGCGCGCCGCCGGAGTGCCGGAAACCGAGACCGAAGCCCGATTGCTGATTCAGCACACAACGTCGCTCGACACAACAACATTCCTCACCTCACCCGATTCACCCTTCCCCGAGTGTAGGCGCGGGACCCTGGCTGAAATGCTCCGTCGCCGGGCCAGCCGCGAACCGCTAGCCTACCTGATTGGTCATAAGGAGTTCTTCGGCAGGGACTTCGACATAGATGCCCGGGTTTTAATCCCTCGGCCGGAAACTGAACTGCTGGTCGAACTGACCATTAAATTCGCGGTCTCCATCGGCGGCGATAGGATGAGAATCGCCGACATCGGCACGGGCAGCGGGATACTCGCGGTGACACTAGCCGCAGAATTGCCGGGCGCTGAGATCACGGCCGTAGACATCGACCGAGACGCCTTGGCCGTCGCCCGACGGAACGCCGGCAAGTTAGGAGTAGACGATCGGACGACGTTCGTTCACGCCGACATCAGAGACCTGACCGGCGACCGCTTCACAATCGTGGTGTCCAACCCACCCTATATTCGGAGCGCCGCGTTGCAAAGCCTTGAGCCTGAATTGTCGTTCGAGCCTACCCAGGCCCTCGACGGCGGAGAAGACGGCATGGCGGTTCTGAATCCGCTGATCGACGCCCTGCCCTATCTGCTCAACCCCGTCAAAAGCGCGGCGTTCATAGAGATAGACCCGCCTTTGGCGATCAATTCTGCGGGGCGTGCAGGTGAAGTCTTACCCGGCTCGCGAATCGAGATCCTTCCCGACCTGGCCGGTCTGGACCGCTGCCTTGCGATCTACGTCGACGCATAGGTTGGCGTGTAGCCGCAAAAGGCGGCGTGAAATCTAGCGCTTCGTGTACTGAGGCGCTTTCCGGGCCCGTTTAAGCCCGTACTTCTTGCTTTCCTTCATCCGGGGATCCCGGGTAAGCAACCCGGCTGCCCGTAGCCGCGGCTTGAGGCTCTCGTCCATTACGACTAGCGCACGGGCGAGGCCGTGAGCGAAAGCGCCTGCCTGGCCTGACGAGCCGCCGCCGTGAGTCTTGGCTATAACAGTGACATCCATCCGTGTGTTGGTGACCATCAGCGGCCGCAGGGCGAGTTGCCGCCAGGAATCGACAGGAAACACCTCATCAACGGGCTTGCCGTTGACCGTAACCGGTCCCTGGCTTGCGTAGACGCGCACCCGTGCGACGGCGTTCTTTCGTCGGCCTGTCCCGTAGTAATACTGCTGCTGCGTCAACTAGGCGTCTCCCGATTCATCTTGTTTTCGCCCTGTTTGCCCGCCGTCGGCAGACCGGGTCGCTGGAGTGGGTTCAATGGTGTCTACTGCTTCCGTGTTGTCAGCAGCTTCAGCCTGTGCGGAACTCGCCGGGCGCTGCATCGTCGTCTCGTCAACATCGGTGACGGCAGCAGTCTCTTCCACCTCTGTGGCGGGCGCATCGGTAGTTGCCGACTCGGCTGCGACATCTGTAGTAGTCGGCTTCGCTGCGACATCTGTTGCAGTCGGCTTGGCTGTCGTATCGCCTGCGGCGACGGCTGCCGCGGCTGCAGCCGACCGTGTTCTGCGGCGACGACGCCTTGCCGGTCTCGGTTCCGCTACTGTGGCCGGCGCCTCGTCTGTTGCCGTCTCTACAGGTGCCGTGTCCGCCGCAACCGGCGCGGGCATATCTCCAGCGGGTTTGGCGATCCTGCGCTGCCGAGTCGCCGGTTTCGTAGTGATTGCCTCTGCCGCCTCTATAGCCATCCCTGCCGCCTCTTCGGTCAATCGTTCGAGTCGCCTCTCTGAACCCGTGATCTGCGCCATATGCGGATGGGCTTCATCGGCGTAAATCTTGAGTCGGCCGTACATCCGGTCGCCGAGTTTGGATTTCGGCAACATACCGCGTACGGCGTGTTCCATGATCCGAGTCGGGTGCCTATCCATTACCCTTTGATACGGGATTTCCTTGAGGTTGCCGGGGTACTGGCTGTGCCTGCGATATACGATCTGTTCGCTCTTCTTGCCCGTAGTCCGCACCTTCTCGGCGTTTATAACCACGACAAAGTCGCCCGAACTGAGGTGTCGTACGTAGCCGGGCTTGTGTTTGCCCATGAGCAGCCACGCTATGCGGCTTGCCAGTCGGCCGAGCACCTCGCCGGAAGCGTCGATGACGTGCCAGTCGGCAACCAGATCTTTGGCTCTGGGATTATAGGGTTTTATTCTCGTTACCATTTCAGTTCCGGAGTCCTGTGGGCTCGTCTCATCTATCGTACAGGCAACCGGCCGGGCAGGCTGTCTGAATAGCTGATCGACATCAGGCAAAGTCCGCGGGCCGGCATTACGCGCGTAGCGGCGCCGCGCACTGAATCGTTAAGCAAATCCTGCACCAGGCGCGGTTCAGCCATGCCCCTGCCGACCTCCGCAAGGACTCCCGTTGTTCGCCGAATCTGCTGGTTGAGGAACGAGCTCGCCGTGATTCTGAACTTCACCGTGTCGCCCTTGCGTTCGACGACAGCAGATTCGACATTCCTGACGGTCGAGGCATCGCGACGGGTCGCCGGTCCGGCAAAAGCCGCGAAGTCCTTTTGGCCAGTCAAATGCCTGCACGCCGCATCCATCGCAACATGATCGAGACGTGACCGGAAGTGTACGGAAGTGCGGCGGCCTATAACAGGTGGTGATGCGGCGTCTGTCAACTTGTACTCGTATGTGCGGTTTCGGGCATGGCGTCTGGGGTCGAAATCGGCCGCTACCGGCGCAACGTCTCTGACCTTTACGTCTTCGGGCAAATGAAAATTCAGGGCGTTCCTGATGTCGCAGGCAGTCAATACTGTGTCGGCATCCAGCGCCGCAACCTGTCCCTTGGCGTGTACGCCGGAGTCAGTTCTGCTTGCCAATGCCACTCGCCTGTGGGCGCCAAACAATTCCTTTGCGGCGTCTTCCAACTCTCCCTGGACCGTACGGACATTCGCCTGCAATTGCGATCCGTGAAACCCGGTCCCTTCATACTCGACGATCAGTCCGATCCGCATTCTTTACCGCGGCGCGTCTACGGCAACGCCCCTAGACGAGCTCGAGCAGAGCCATCTCCGCGGCATCCCCCTTACGGGGTCCCAACTTCGTGATACGGGTATACCCGCCGGCCCGTTGGCTGTAGCGCTCAGCCAGGTCTCCGAACACCTTGCCGACGACTTCGCCCTCGTTAATGAAGGCGGCGGCCCGACGTCGATCGTGCAGCGAGCCGGCCTTGCCCAGAGTGACCATCCGTTCGGCGATGGGCCTCACTTCGCGGGCCTTCGCCAACGTCGTCTGGATGCGCTCGCGCTTGAGCAACTCAGTCACGAGGCTTCTGAACAATGCCTTTCTCGGGGCGCTGGCCCGGCCGAATTGGCGCCCTGTAACTCTATGCCTCATCGACGGAATCTCCGCTTACCGCCTGCACGGCTACCTTCTCGTCGGACTCGTCCGGCTCCGGCTCTTCATCCGACTCCGGCTCTTCAACCGGCTCCGGCTCTTCAACCGGCTCCTGCTCCTCATCCGGCTCCTGCTCTTCGGGCGACTCCAGAATACCGTGCTCGCTGAGCGTGCCGTAAAGTTCGTCGAGGGATTTCTGGCCGAAATTCCGTATCCCAAGCAAGTCTTCTTTCGACATCGAAAGCACTTCGCCGACCCGATTGACGTCGGCCCGTTTCAGGCAGTTCAACGTCCTGGCGGACAGATCGAGCGTCTCGATCAGCATGTTGTAGATCTCGTGTGACACTCCGGGTGGGAACCCGACAGACTCGTCTTCGTCCGGTTCGCGCTCAAGTGTGGAGAACAAATAGAACTTCTCGATAAGAAGATTCGAGGCCTTGCGAACAGCCTCGAGCGGGGTGATAGTGCGGTCCGTCCACACCTCGAGCACCATTCGCTCAAGGTCCGATCGCTGCCCGATGCGGGTCCTCTCAGTCCGGAAATTGGCTTTCCGTATGGGAGTGAACACCGAGTCGACCGGCAGGACGCCTATCGGCAGCCCCTCATCATGTGCTGCGGGCACATAGCCGGAACCCTGCTCAACGTTGAACTCGGCGGAGAGCCTGGCCTGCGAAGAATCGAGCGACGCCAGATGGTGCTCCGGGTTGACGATTTCGAAGTCGGCGGTCGCCATAATGTCGCCAGCCCTGACTTCTCCCTCCCCGTCTACCTCCAGGCGAAGCCGGCCGGTACGGTCCACGAGAGAACGCAGCCGGATCCCCTTCACGTTCAGGAGGAATTCACCGACCTCTTCACGCATGTGCTCGATGGTCGAGTATTCATGCAGAATGCCTTCAATCCTTACCCACGTGATAGCAGTGCCCTGCAACGAACTGAGCAACGCGCGACGAAGCGGATTACCCAACGTAATGGCCCACCCTCGTTCGAGTGGTTCCGCTACGAAACGCCCGTAGACCTCGCCGAGCTCCTCAATCTTTATCGACAGGTCAGGAGTCTCGACCTCAGGAGGAATAAACTCCTCCGGCGGCGTGATGCCGTACATCCGCTCCAGCATCCGGACTACCTCCTCGAGTAGAACTCAACAATCAGGCGTGTATCAACGCCCGTATCGACTTCACCAACCTCCGGCAGGGTGACAACCTCGCCGGACGCGGTATCTGGATTCAATTTCAGCCAACCTGGCGGGTTCTTGCGTTCGAGTCCGGCGGAGACAATCTTGAACAGTTCCGTCTCTTTGGACTGGTCCTTCCAGGTAACCACGTCACCTTGACTCACCTGGTACGAGGGGATCGTCGCCCTCTTACCATTCACCCTGATGTGGCCATGTTTGACGGTCTGGCGGGACTGCGCCCTGGAATCGCCGAACCCGAGGCGAAAAACGACGTTGTCCAGCCGTCTTTCCAGCAGCTGCATCAACGCGGCGCCGGTAACCCCGCGGGACCGCGCGGCCTTTTCCATATACCGCCTGAACTGCCTTTCGTATACGCCGTATATCTGGCGGGCCTTCTGCTTTTCCCGTAACTGCGTGCCGTGTTCCGAGACACGGCGGCGGCGTTGCATCATCGACTTGTCACCGGGCGGCCCCCTGCGACGCTCGATAGCGCATCGGGGGGTCATGCAGCGCTCGCCCTTCAAAAACAGTTTTATGCCCTGCCTGCGGCAGAGCCGACAAACCGGTCCTGTATAACGTCCCATATCTGTCCTTGTGCTTAACGGGTCGGGTGAATCAACGCGAACGATCGAGGCAATCGCGCTCTTGAGAGCGCAGACCGCGGTTCTAGACTCTTCGCTTCTTCGGAGGCCGGCAACCGTTGTGGGGCGCCGGAGTAACGTCTTTGATGCTTATGACACGGATCCCGGCGCTCTGAAGGGCCCGTATGGCCGCTTCCCTGCCGGCGCCCGGCCCCTTGATAAACACGTCCACCGTACGAAGACCCTGGTCCATTGCCTGACGGGCGGCGTTGTCTCCGGCCCGCTGCGCGGCAAATGCGGTAGATTTCCTGGAGCCTTTGAACCCCATCGCGCCGGCACTGCTGGCGGCGATGGCATTGCCCGAAGGGTCGGTCAGCGTGATGATCGTGTTGTTGAACGTCGCGGTGACATACGCCCGCCCTTGGGGGACGAACTTCTTTTCGCGTCTTCTGGTTCTTGGTTTTCTGGGCATGCGTAGTCTCGGTCAGGTGGGTATTGGGCAGGGCAACAGTCTGCCCGCCTGGTCTATTGCGGGGCGATTCCCTAGGGTTTGGCGATTCTCTTATTGCCGGCCACGGTGGCGCGGCGGCCGCGCTTGGTCCGGCTGTTTGTGCGAGTTCGTTGGCCCCGCACCGGCAGGCCCCGCCTGTGACGCAGGCCGCGATAGGATTGAATGTCTACTAGGCGGCGGACGTTCATCTGTGTCTCGCGGCGGAGATCGCCCTCGATCAAGACCCCGGTACGACCGATTGCGCTCCGTATTCGCGCCAGGTCCTCTTCGTTCAATTCCCTCACACGGGGGTTATGAGCGAGCCCGACCTCGTTGATCAGTCGTTTAGAAACAGTCGGCCCGATACCGTGAATCGCCGTTAGCGCCACTTCAAGCCGCCGGTTGTCCGGAATGTTTACTCCCGCTATCAACGCCATTGTCTTTACCTAACCTTGCCTCTGCTTATGCTTCGGATTGGTGCACATAACCCGGATTACGTTGCGACGGCGAACCACCTTGCAACTGGCGCATATGGGCTTTACTGAAGCTCTGACCTTCATGCTATTTGCCTTTTGTCGTCATTCCGAGAGAGGTCCAATCGGACCTGGGTGACTATTGAATGGCTGATCCAACTATTTGAAGCGATACGTTATTCGTCCGCGGGTCAGGTCGTAGGGTGAAAGCTCAACCAGAACGCGGTCCCCTGGCAGAATCCTAATGAAATTCATTCGTATCTTGCCGGACGCTCGCGCCAGCACTTCGTGGCCGTTGGGAAGCTCAACCCGAAACGTCGTGTTGGGCAAAGCCTCGCTGACCAGACCTTCAACCTCTATTGCTTCTTTTTTGGCCAAATGACTCCCTGGTAACCGGACTACAGGACCGTAAGCACTTCCGGACCATCGCTGGTGATCGCCACGGTATGTTCAAAATGAGCGGACAGTTTCCGGTCCGCTGTAACGACTGTCCAGTTATCTTCCAATATTTCCGTCTGCCACACCCCGGAACTCACCATCGGCTCAATCGCGATCACCATGCCGGGGCTTAGCGTCGGACCCTGGCCTGCCTGACCGGTGTTTGGCACTGCCGGTGGTTCGTGAAGCGATCTTCCTATGCCGTGCCCGACATACTCCCTTACCAGTTCATACCCTCTGGGTAATACGAAGCTCTCGATCGCGTTCGACACGTCTCCCACCCGATTTCCGGGCCGGGCCGCCTGAATCGCAAGATCGAGGCTCTGCTCCGTCGTGTCGATGAGCGCACGTTTCTCAGCCGTAATAGTGCCGGCGATCACCGTGACCGCGTGGTCGCTATACATACCATCCACTATCGCGCCGCAGTCGAAGGACACGAGGTCCCCATCGGCCACAATTCGATCCCCGGGTATCCCGTGAACAATCTCCTCGTTGATGGAGATGCACGCCGTCGCCGGAAAACCGTACAAGCCCAAAAATGCGGGCCTGGCGCCAAGCTTCTCTATTTCTCCCTTACCAAGCCGGTCCAACTCCGCAGTTGTTATGCCCGGCTCCAAGGCTTCCGCCATTCGCTGAACGGCGCACGCGACAATACGACCAGCCTCTCGCATCGATTCAAGTTCACGAGTTGACTTGAGTGTGGCGCCCCGAACAGCAGAACGGTTAGGGTCCAGGCTGGAAAACATAGTGCAGCGCGTTAAACGCTCAACCTGACTAGTATATCGCTACTACGCGCCGAATTAAACCCCGGAAACATTGCCGGCTGCCTCAATCAATCGCCCTTTTACGTCGTCCGGGGATCCCTCGCCATCCATCTCGACCAGGAGACCGACTTCCCGATAGTACCCAACCACCGGCAGGGTTTGCTCTTCGTACACCTGCAATCTGTGGCCGACGGCCTCAGGCCGGTCATCTTCCCGCACTAGCAACACGCCGCCGCAGTCGTCACAGTTGCTCGCAGATCCCGATGCCGATTCGGCCGGATTAAACGGCTTGCTGCATTTGCTGCATATCGACCGCCCCGACAGTCGGCGCACAAGTTCTTCGCGGTCGACTTTCAAATTGATCGCCAGATCCAGCGGCGACCCGAGGCGGGCCAGTTCAGCATCTAACGCTTTGGCCTGTGCCACGGTGCGCGGAAACCCGTCTAGGATCATCCCGGCGGCATCCTGCAATCGGCCCCTGATCATGCTGATGATCACGTCGTCGGGCACGAGGTCGCCCCGGTCCATGAATGACTTCGCCAGGCGGCCCAGTTCGGTGCCGGCGTTTGTCTCGAGGCGGAGCATATCGCCCGTCGCCAGGTGAACCGCTCCGAACTCCGCCGCAAGCGCGGAAGCCTGTGTGCCTTTGCCCGCGCCCGGCGGTCCCAGTAGAACGATACGCAACTTGTTGGCCCGACGCCCCGTCGTTACCTGATAAAGCCTTCGTAGTTGCGCATGAGTAGCTGCGCTTCGAGCTGACGCATCGTGTCGAGGGCGACTCCGACGAGGATCAGCAGGCTCGTGCTGCTGATAATGCTCGTCGCCGCGTCAAGTCCCGAAACCAGCCCCGCAATGTACGGGATGATGGCGATGAATCCGAGAAACAGTGCGCCGCCCCACGTGATGCGAACTATCACCCTCATCAGGTATTCGTGAGTCGGTCTGCCAGGCCGTATTCCGGGAACGAAGCCCCCGTTTTTTTGCAGATTTTCAGCCAGGTTTTGCTGATTGAACACCACCAACGTGTAGAAGAACGTAAACAGCACAACCAGGAGGAACACTGCGACCCAATAAAACACGCTCGCCGGACCAAGAGTCGTCGCGAAGAAGTTCGCGATCTCAGCACCGATAGCGCTGCTTCCCGGATTGACGAAGAAGTTGGCCATATAGGCGGGCAGAATTAGCAGCGAGAACGCAAAAATCAGCGGAATCATGCCCGCAGAGTTAACGCGCAAAGGTATAAACGACGAACCCGCCTGACGGTACATACGCCCGCCCCGGAACACGCTGCGCCCGTACTGGACCGGAATCCTCCGTTGAGCCTCGTTGAAAAACACGATCAGATAGATGACTATCAGGCCGATGGAGACAAGCAAGAGCACCTGGAAGAGCTGATCTCGTAGTAGCCACAACTGACCGAATATCCCCGGAAATGCCGTCACGATCCCCGCGAAGATAATCAGCGAAATGCCGTTGCCGATCCCCTTTTCGGTGATCAACTCTCCCATCCACACAAGGGGCATTGTGCCGGCCGTCATCGCCGTCAGAATAGTTATGGTGTTCAGCGTGTTGTCGCCGAAACCGATTCCGGAAATCGCGGCGCCCTGAGAAGTGGTGAACGTGCTCGACAGCAGGTTCAACTGACCGTACCCCTGCATGAACGCCAGAGGCACCGTCAGGTAGTGCGTGTACTGATTGATCTTCTGTCGGCCGTAGTCACCCTCCTGTGAGAGCGCCTTCAGACTGGGAATGATCGGCGTCAGGACCTGGATGATGATCGAGGCCGTGATATACGGGTACACGCCCAGCGCCGCGATGCTCAGATTACGTAACGCCCCCCCGCTGAAGAGATCGAGGAATCCCAGAATAGGATTGGCGTCGAACGCGGCGCTTAACGCGGCGCGGTCAACGCCGGGCACCGGAACGTGGGCCAGGAACCGGAAGATTATGAGGATGCCGAGGGTGAAGAGAATGCGATACCGGAGGTCCGGTATTCGCATCGCGTCTATGACGGCCTGAAGTAAAGCCGGCCGGCCCGAGTCAACTTTCTGGGAGGGGGCATCCCTTAACATCAGTCTGGTTCGCCGGAGCGGACGGCCAGTAGCGTCGCCGTACCTCCGGCAGATTCGATCTTGTGTCGGGCGGTTTTACTAAAGGCGTGGGCCGAAACCTTGAGACTGCGGGACAACTCTCCGCCGCCCAGAATCTTGACCTTGTCCCTTCTCCGTCTCACCAGCCGCCGCTCAACGAGAAGCTCCGGCGTAACGTCCGCCCCGTCCTCAAATAAACCGAGGCTTTCGACGTTGACGGGCGAGTACTCGGTGCGAAACAGGTTCGTGAAACCCCGCATGAACGGAAGCCGTTTCACGAGCGGCAGTTGGCCGCCCTCGAACACTGTCGGCAGGTTCTCTTTGGCCTTCTGTCCCTTATTTCCGCGACCGGAATAGGCGCCGCGACCGCTGCCGCGTCCTCGGCCGATCCGTGTTCGGGGTTTCTTCGACCGGGGGGCCGGCTTTAGTTCGTGTAGTCCTGGCATGTTCTTGATTCGCTATTTGATTGGCGGGCGGTGAACTGTATGCTCCCATCCGCTAATCAACGACGGTTACGAGGTGCTCCACTTTCTTGATCATTCCGCGAACAGTTGGCGAATCCACCTGCACGACTTCGTGGCGGATCCGGCGAAGGCCCAGGGACTTGAGCGTGGCTCGTTGCCTCGGCTTTGTACCAATGGCGCTCTTCACCTGTCGGATGCGAATATTTTTGATATCGGTTTTTGCCATGATCCTGGATCTACGTAGTAGCTCTTTAGGATGCCTGGGTGGCAACCGCTGCGGGTATTGTGACTTCGGGCGTCGGTGTCGCGACAAAATTACGCCGGCGCCGGATTTCAGTCGCCGGGTCCCTCATCTGGCCAAGCGCCTTCATCGTCGCCTTGACGATATTGATCGTATTGTTAGACCCATAGGTCTTCGATAGCACGTCCTTCACACCCGCTGCCTCCATTACGGCCCGTACTCCGCCGCCGGCGATGATGCCTGTGCCGGGCGCGGCGGGCATAAGCATGACCTTGGCCGCTCCGTACTTGGCCACCATCTCATGTGGGATCGTCGCCTCTTTCAATTTGATCGGGTGCATGTCTTTACGGGCGACGGCCGTCCCTTTGCGAACAGCGTCCGGCACTGCGCCAGCCTTCCCGAGTCCCGTTCCGACATTGCCGGCCGCGTCGCCGACTACGACCATGGCGTTAAATGTGAGGTGTCGGCCACCCTTGACTACTTTGGACACCCTGCGAATCTTGACCACGCGCTCGACAAGCCCCGAATCCTCGGTCTCGTCACGCCGCGACCTGCGCTCGCCGCGTCCGCCCCTCGATCCACCAGGGCCGCCGTCTCGCCTGGGACCACCGGGGCCGCCTGGGCCACGGTCGCTCCTGGATCCGCCGCCGCCATCTCGCCTGGGACCGCCGCCGCTTCTGGGTCCACCGGGACCGCCTGAGCCGCCATCTCGCCTTGGACCGCCGGGACCGCGGTCGCTCCTGGGTCCACCGGGCCCACCGGGGCCGCCATCTCGTCTCGGTCCACCGGGGCCACCGGGGCCGCGATCGCCTCTCGGTCCGCCGCCATCTCGTCTCGGCCCACCAGGACCGCCTGGTCCGCCTGGTCCGCGGTCGCTCCTGGGTCCACCGGGGCCGCCGCCGCTTCTGGGCCCGCCGCCCCCTCGGTTGTCACCGTCGCCACGGTTTGTGCTGACCATCTAAAAAACCAACCCTTCGGACCTGGCTGCGTCAGCCAAAGCCTTGACCCTGCCGTGATATTTGTAGCCGCCGCGGTCAAGCACCACTTTGGACACACCGGCCTCTTTAGCGCGCCTGGCAACCGCCTCTCCGACGATAACAGCGCCGCCCACTCGCCCGGCGGTCTGGCAACCCGAGCGCAATTCCGGTTCAAGTGAAGACGCCGCTACGAGAGTGTGGCCGCGTTCATCGTCGATGATCTGCGCGTAGATCTGTTTAACACTTCGAAACACCGCAAGTCGCGGCCTTTCCGCCAAACCCTTCACACGCCTTCTGATCCTGCGGTGCCGAACCCAACGGGGCCTGGCGTCAAACTTTCGTTTACCCAATTAACCCGACGCTCCTGTAGCAGCCTTGCCGGCCTTGCGCTTGATCTGTTCATCGGCGTACTTGATCCCTTTACCTGTATAGGTGTTGGGCCGTCTGATCCTGCGAATACTTGCAGCCTGTTCGCCGACAGCTTGTTTGTCGACCCCCTTCACCAAGATGCGGTTGTTGCCCACGGCGCTGAGTTCGTTGTCGGCGAGCGGCGTAATCTCGACGGGGTGTGAGTATCCGACCTGCAGAGTCAGCCCCTTGCCCTTCTGTTCTACCCGGTAGCCGGTACCCACCATTTCAAGAGTCTTCTCATAACCGGAACTCACCCCGTTGACCATGTTGGCCAAAAGGCTCCTCGTCAGGCCGTGGAGGGACCGCTGCGGAGGCAAGTCGTTCGGACGATCGACTGTAAGCACGCCGTCTGCCAGAACTATCTTCATCGTGGGAGCAAATTCGGCTGCGAGTTCGCCGAGCTTGCCCTTGGCGGACACCTTGCGGCCATCGATTGTCACGGTGACGTCGCCGGGCACGGGTATGGGTGATTTTCCTATCCTGGACATTTGCTATCGATACCTTCGGTGACTGCCTTCATGACTGACGGGGGAGACCTCTGAACCGCTGTTGTAACGGCGGCTACTCCTACCAGACGTAAAAAAGCAGCTCCCCTCCAATGCCTTGCATGTACGCCTGCCGCCCCGTGAGTACGCCCCTCGAAGTAGATACGAAAGAAACACCCAGACCGCCGTAGTAGCGCGGAATCTGCGTCTTGCCGACATATACCCGGAGGCCGGGTTTGCTGATTCGTTCCAGTCCGTGGATCACAGGCTCCCGGTCTTCGTAATATCGCAAGGCCACTCGCAGCATCTTCACACGTTCGTCTACATACGGCTGTATACCGGTAATGAATCCTTCGTTCTGCAACAGTCGAAGAAGCGACGACTTCATGCGGGAAGCAGGCACGTTCACATGGTCGTGCCGCACCCGAACCGCATTCCGGATGCGGGTGAGCATGTCTGCTATGGGGTCTGTCACTGGCAATCGATTAACTCCCGAATCCGATCAGAGACTCGCCTTCCGGATTCCCGGCAACTGACCAAGCAGAGCCATCTCGCGGAAGCAAATGCGGCACAGGCCGACGAAGCGAATGTACGCCCGAGGCCGCCAACATCGGTTGCACCGGTTCTTCTGCCGAACTTTGAAACGCTTCGGCTTCTTCCAGTGCTCTATTTTGGATTTTCTGGCCAAAAGAAGGCCCCTTGCCCTGTCTAACGCGCCGATTGGTGGGCGGCGCATCAATGTGTCTATCTGAAACCGATGACCTCACCGGGTCTGGCGAACGGCATGCCCAGCAATTCCAGCAGGCGCCTCGCCTCTTCGTCTGTTCGGGCCGTCGTCACAAATGTCATTTGCAGCCCGCGCATTCGGTCTATCAGATTGTAATCAATCTCAGGGAACACGATCTGTTCTCTGAGGCCCAGCGTGTAGTTGCCCCGTCCATCGAACGAATTTCTTGGCACGCCCCGGAAGTCTCGCACCCGCGGCAGAGCCAGATTGACCAATCGGTCCACAAATTGCCACATCCGCGCCGCACGCAGCGTCACCATAACCCCAACCGACATTCCGGCGCGCAGCCGAAAGTTGGCGATCGAAATCCTGGCTTTGGTAACCACAGGCTTTTGCCCGGTGATCGTCGCAAGGTCCCTTGTCGCCGCGTCCACGGCCCCGGAATTGGTCAGAGCCTCGCCCAATCCGATGTTGACTGTGACCTTTGAAAGTAGGGGCGCCATCATCGGATTCGTGTATCCGAATTCGCGCGTGATGACAGGCGCAACTTCCAAACGGTAGATGCTGAGCAATCGGGGTACAAACGGCTCTACCGAACCGTTCGAAGCCACAGCCGTTGCCGCCTCCTGCTTGGCTTTTGCAGGTGATTTGCGCGTGCGCGGCTTGCCTTTCGCCCGGGCGCTTCGGGTTGGCTTTTCAGTTTCGGCGGCCACTCTTTATAGCCCTCACCTTGGTTCCATCTGCCAGGAAACGCCATGTCGCGCGCCCCGGCTTGCCGGTATCAGGGTCAATCAACATCACTTTACTAACGGATATCGGCGATTCCTGTTGGACCAGACCCGTCTGGCGGGCGCCTTGCCGCTGCCTGACGTGCCTGGTGACCACATTTACGCCTTCAACCACCACTCTGTTTTCGTTTGGAAACACGCGCACGATTGCTCCGCGCTTCCCCTTGTCCTTACCGGAAAGAATCAGCACCGAGTCTCCGGTCTTGATTCGCTGTGCCATGTCGATAAGCTCCCGGCCTCGCCCTAAAGGACCTCGGGGGCAAGGGACACGATTCGCATGAATTCACGCTCCCGAAGCTCCCTCGCTACCGGGCCGAATATTCGCGTGCCGGCGGGGTTCTTGTCCTCGCCGACGATCACGCAAGCGTTGTCGTCAAATCTGATGTAAGAACCGTCGGAACGGCGGTGCTCTTTGGCCGTCCTGACGATCACTGCTTTTATGACCTGGTGCATACGAATAGTACCGCCCGGAGTCGCATTTTTCACCGTGCAGGTGATCACGTCGCCGAGGCTGGCGTACCTGCGCGATCCGCCGCCGGTGATGTTGATGCACAGCACCTCGCGTGCGCCTGAGTTGTCGGCCACTTTTAGCCGTGTTTCTCTTTGGATCATTTGACTGTTACTCGATGACTCCCGCCGATCAAGGCAGGGTATTCGAAAATTAAAGCGAATTGACTCGGTTAGGGTTCCTGGTCGGGCGCAGGGGCGGTTTCGGGGTCGATCTCAACGGGCTTGACTTCGGCGAGGTCCGCCTTTTGGAGCACGTCGACCAGCCGCCAACGCTTCATGCGTGACAACGGTCTGGACTCTTCGACGACGACCTGGTCGCCGGTCTGAGCCCGGTTGTCCTCGTCGTGTGCAGCCAGGCGCGTCATCCTGCGCCTCTTCTTCTTGTAAATACGATCGCGCTGTAGCCAAGACACACCGACGGTGATCGTCTTGTCGGCCTTGTCGCTAAGCACGGTACCAACGCGTGTGCGCCGTCTTCCCGCCAATCTTTTACTCCTCTACCTGTTTTCCATCGCTGTCAACTCTGTTTCCTCTTTGGCCTCCTCGGCCTCAGACTCCACAGGTTCCTCTACCGGCTCCGCCACCGCCGTAGCTGATGGCCTTGCCGCCAGGTTGTATTGGACAACGATCTGGCGTTCGCGCATGACAGTTCGAATTCTCGCTACCGTGCGCCGCGTACTTTTGATCTGACTCGAGTCGGACAGTTGCAAAGTGGCCATCCTGAACCTGAGGTTCATTAACGCCCGTTCCTGTTCACCGAGTTCCTGTTGCAACTCCTGAGTGTTTAGTTCTCTTACTTCGTCGATTTTCATCGTGTTCGTTAATTAAATCTCTTCGCTTCGAGCAACGATTCGCGTGGGCATCGGTAATTTGTGAGAGGCCAGCCTCAGCGCCTCGCGCGCCAAATCTTCCGGCACGTCGGCCATTTCAAAAAGCACCCGTCCCCGCCTGACAGCCGCCACCCAATGATCCACCGCGCCCTTGCCGCCGCCCATCCGCGTCTCTGCCGGCCTGGAGCTAACCGGCCTGTCGGGGAACACGCGTATCCATATCTGGCCGCCCCGGCGGACGTGGCCGGTGATGGCTCGTCTTGCCGACTCGATCTGCCGGCTGGTAAGCCAACTCGGCTCCACCGCCTTCAGGCCAAAATCGCCAAAAACCAGCGTACTGCCGCTTGTCCGCAGGCCCTTCATCCGGCCGCGGTGCATTTTTCTGTATTTTGTTCTTTTCGGTTGAAGCATTTCGGCCTGCCGTAGTGTCAGGACCTCGATTCGCTGGACTGTGTCTCAGGGCTGCGGCCCAAAGACATTCTCCCCACCGATCGGGTGCGCATAATCTCGTCGGTCGGCAATATGTCTCCGCGGTAGATCCACACTTTTACGCCCACTACCCCGAACGTCGTCTTGGCTTCAGAGATCGCAAAGTCGATCTCGGCGCGAAGGGTGTGCAACGGAATTCGACCCTCCATCTGCTTGTCGGATCTGGCGATCTCGGCGCCGCCCAGACGGCCGGACGCGATGATCTTTATGCCTTTGGCTCCGGCCTGCATGGTGCGTTGTATGGTCAGGCGCATCGCCCGTCTGTACGCAACCCTGCGCTCCAGTTGCTCGGCCACACTGCGGCCGACGAGTTTGGCGTCCAGTTCAGGCTGCCGTACTTCCTGAATATTCAGCCGCGCCCGCTTCCCTGTCAGCTTTTCCAGGTCGGAGCGAAGCTCGTCAACACGTTGACCGCCCCGTCCGATGATGATGCCCGGCCGCGCCGTATTGATAGTGACGACCAAGTCTTGCGGGCCGCGTTCGATTTCGACGCGAGAGATCGCGCCGCTGTCACCGTATCGCTCGTTGATCAAGCCGCGGATCGACTCGTCTTCCAACGTCAGGCGGCGATAGTCGCGAGCCTTATTTGCGAACCAGTGCGACTGCCAGTCCTGGATTATGCCTAGCCGAAAGCCTATCGGATGTGTTTTTTGTCCCATGAAGTTTCCTGGCCTTACCGCCAGCTCCGCCGCTACGGCGATTCCTGCTCCGCCGCATCGACTATGACAGTGATGTGACTTGTTGGCCGGTCGAATGCTCCCGCGCGGCCGCGGGCCTTGGGCCGGAATCGTTTGAGTGACGGTCCCTTGTCTGCATATATCTCTTTGACAATCAACGTGTCGCGGTCCTGCAAGTCGTTGTTTTCCGCATTCGCGGCCGCTGACTGCACGGTCTTTCTCACGTCCGTAGCCGCCGGCGTGGTCATAAATCGAAGCGTCTCTATCGCTTCGTCAACTGGCGCGCCACGAACGAGATCGATCACGTGCCGGAGCTTTGTGCTCGAAATCCCGACGAGTTTTGATACCGCTTTAGCCATCTTGTGTCCGGTTACCCTGACTAACCCTTTAGCCTCTGTCCGTCTTGGAGGAGTGGCCCCTGAACAAACGCGTCGGGGCGAACTCGCCGAGCCGGTGCCCCACCATGTTCTCGCTCACGAGAACCGGCACAAACCGGCGGCCGTCGTGAATGGCGAGAGTGAGCCCCACCATCTCCGGCATCATCATGGAAGAGCGCGCCCACGTGCGAATCGCATCCCTGGTGCCCGTCGACCGGGCCTTGCGGACCTTCTTCATCAGCTTTTCGTCCACATAGGGACCCTTTTTGACTGAACGCGACATATCTGTTTACAAGCGCCGCCCAAACGTCGGCCGCATCTTCAAGCGGCCTGCTGCCTAGACTTCGTAACGCCTCCTCAATATCTGGTTATCCGTCCTGTGTTTCTTCTTGCGAGTTCGATGCCCCAGGGCCGGCTTGCCCCAAGGAGTCTTTGGACCAGGCATACCGATGGGCGAACGGCCTTCACCACCGCCATGCGGGTGCGCTGCCGGGCTCATCGCTGAGCCTCGCACTGTTGGCCGACGGCCCCGGTGTCTGTTCCTGCCGGCCTTGCCAAGCTTCTGATTCTTATGGTCGAGATTACCGACCTGCCCGACCGTTCCCGTGCACTCGCTCAACACGCGCCGCATTTCGCCGCTGGGCAGCCTTACTAGTGTGTAACCGGCTTCGTGGGCCATGATCTGCGCTACCGCGCCGGCGCTGCGGACCAACTGCCCGCCATTGCCGGGGATGAGCTCGACATTGTGGACGTACGTACCGGGCGGCAGGTGCCCCACCTTCATGGCGTTGCCGGGAGTGACCGGCGCGTCTTCCCCGTTGCGAATCTTGTCGCCCACACCCAACCGCTCAGGTGCAATCACATATTTTTTTTTGCCGTCTTCGCAATGAACCAACGCAATTCGCGCAGTCCGGTTGGGATCGTACTCAATGGCAAGAACCGTGGCGTCCGACTTGCTGGCCGCCCGTGCGAAGTCGATTATCCGATAACGCCGCTTGTGCCCGCCTCCCCTGTGCCTGACGGTAATGCGGCCTCGGTTGTTGCGCCCGCCCTTCTTGGTGAGCGGCGCCAACAGAGACTTCTCAGGAAACGACTTGGTTATCTCGCTGAAGTCAGACGCAATTGCGTTGCGCCTACCCGGCGACGTAGGTTTATGTGCCCTGAGACCCATGGACTACGTACCCTCGAATAACTGAATGGTGTTACCCGGGCTGAGCGTCACGATCGCTTTTTTCCAGTCCGGTTGTTTCGACGGCCGGCTCCGGCCGTACTGCTTTACCTTGCCTCTGACCTTTAGCGTGTTGACTGACCGCACGTTCACGCCGAACGCCCACTCGACCGCGGCGGCGACGTCGGCCTTTGTAGCGCGAGTGTCAATCTCAAATACGTACTTGCCACTTTCCTGAAGGAGCGTGCTTTGCTCGGTGATGAGAGGCCGCTTAAGGACTCTGGCGGGATTCATTCCGCACCTCCATCGCCCCACATAGAATCGACGACTTTCACCGCATCCCGCGTAATGAGCAGGTGTCGCGCCGCCGTTGCCTCAAGTGGATTGAGTTGGGGCGCCGGCAACACCTTCACACCTTCAATATTCCCCGCCGACTTCACAAAAACCGGATTCGCCGATTCCGTGACAACCAACGCGCCGCCTGACAGTCCAAACGCCGACACCAGATCCTTCACGAATCTGGTCCTCGGCTCGTCGATCGATATCGTATCGATCACTGTAATGCTTTCTTCTCTGACCTTGTCCGAAAGCGCAATCCGCAGGGCATGGCGCCGCATCTTCTTCGGCAGACGCTGCCGGTGAGATCGAGGGTGCGGACCGTGCGCCACGCTGTTCCCCAAGAGCATCGAACTCCGGCTGCCTTGCCGGGCTCGCCCCGTCCCCTTCTGCGAGCGAATTTTCGCCGTGGAGTATCGAGATTGACTTCGACGCATCGAATCATGAGTGCCCGAACGTCGATTGGCGAGCTGCGCAACTACGGCCTGGTGCAGCAGTGAGTCGTTACGCGGCGCGGCCCAGACCCCGTCGTTAACCTCAATGGTGTCGACCACCTCGCCGGCACTGTTCTTGACTTGCAGTTCCATTAGCTCGGGCCCTGTTTCTGGATCTGCACGATTCCGTTCTTCGGTCCCGGAACGGCGCCCTTCACCAGGATCAGATTTCGCTCCACGTCGGCGAGGACTATCGTAAGTCCGCGCAAAGATACCCTGGAATTGCCCATGTGGCCCGACATTCGGGTACCAGGCCATACGCGACCGGGAGACGTTCCCGCCCCAATGGAGCCAGGGGAGCGGTGCCGGTCTGACTGGCCATGCGTCTTGGGCCCGCCCTTGAATCCATGGCGTTTTACGCTCCCGGCGAAACCCTTGCCCTTCGAACGGCCGACGACCTTGATCTTTTCGCCTGCCTCAAACACGTCGGCCTTGATCTCCTGCCCTACTTCAAAATCCCCCAGGTCCGACACCTTGAATTCCTGAAGATGCCTGAACTTACCGCCCGATCGTTCAAGGTGACCGGCCAAGGGTTTGTTCAACGCCGTGGCCTGAAGGAACCCCACTTGCACGGCCTCGTAACCGTCGCGGATCTTCGTCTTGACCTGCGTGACGACACATGGGCCGACCTCGACCGCGGTCACGGCGAATGCTCTACCGTCCTCGCGATAGTAGGTAGTCATTCCTATTTTGCGGCCAAGCAGGCCTTGAATCCCCATCTGCTCGAGGTCTCGTTTCCTACAGCTTTATCGCGATATCCACGCCGGCCGGCACGTTAAGACGAGTGAGCGAATCGATCGTCTTGGAACTCGGTTCCAATATGTCGATCAGTCTCTTGTGAACGCGCAGTTCGAAGTGCTCTCTGGAATCCTTGTCGATGTGGGGGCCGCGTATTACACAGAAACGGCGGATCGCCGTCGGCAACGGGACCGGGCCGGTTATCTGGGCGCCCGTGCGTTCGGCAGCGTCAAGAATTTGCTGCGCCGACACGTCAAGCACGCGGTGATCGAAGGCCTTCAATACGATTCTAATCTTCTGTCCGGGCACTTGGTCAGGCTCCCACCACGGCTTTTGTCGCAGCTGCCGGAGCCGCCGCGTAGTGATCAAGTTCCATCACGAAGCTGGCGCGGCCGGTAGTGACCGAGCGCAACTTTGTTGCGTACTGGAACGTCTCGGCCAGAGGCACATTCGCAATTACTGTTTGCGTTCCGCCGTGGCCCTCCATGCTCTGTATCTGTCCCCGCCTTGAATTCAGGTCACCCAACACCTCACCCAGATAATCAGCCGGCGTGATCACCTGCATCTTCATAATCGGCTCAAGAATCACCGGCCCGGCCTTCATAGCTGCGTTTTTGAACGCCATCGACGACGCAATCTTGAACGCAATCTCAGACGAATCGACATCATGGTACGAGCCATCGATCAACTGCGCCTTGACGTCCACAACCGGGTATCCGGCGAGAATGCCTGACTTGGCAGCCTCCCTGAAACCGGCCTCAATAGCGGGGAAGTAGTCGCGGGGCAACTTCGCCCCGGTTATCGCCGATTCAAATACGAGCCCGTCGCCGCGCTTCAGCGGTTCGATGCGCAGCGTAACGTCCCCAAACTGACCATGGCCTCCCGACTGTCGCACAAACCGGCCGCGTCCCTCGGCGAGACGTGACAGCGTCTCGCGATACGCGACGCTCGGCGCGCCGACAGTCGCCGAAACATTGAATTCACGCCGCATACGTTCGATCACCACTTCAAGGTGCAGTTCGCCCATGCCCGCGAGAACCTGCTGACCAGTCTCCTCGTCGGAAGAAACCCGCAGTGTGGGGTCCTCGTCCGACAGACGAACCAGCGCCATCGTCATCTTGTCCTGGTCGGCGCGCGTCTTCGGCTCGACCGCCACCGACAAGACCGGATCGGGGAACTGAATCGCCTCAAGAATAATCGGGTCGTTCCTGTCGCAAAGAGTGTGGCCCGTGAAGACGTCTTTCAGCCCGATGGCCGCCACGATCTCGCCCGGACCTGCCTCAGTGATCTCCTCGCGGTGATCGGCGTGCATTCTCAGGAGCCGGCCAATGCGCTCCTTGCGGCGGCGCGCCGGGTTGTGAACAGCCGCGCCGGACTTCAATACGCCGGAATAGACGCGGAGGTAGACGAGACGGCCCACGTGCTGGTCGGTTACTACCTTGAAGGCCAGCGCGCTGAGGGGGGAGGAGGGGGAGGGGTTGCGCTCTTCGGGAACGCTGTCAAGGGGGGAGGAGCCTTTTACAGGGGGAACATCGAGGGGGGAGGGAAGATAACTGATGACTGCGTCGAGAAGGGGATGAACACCTCGATGTCGAAGAGCTGAGCCGCAAAATACCGGGAAAATCTTGAGCGTACATACAGCACGACGCAGGGCCGACGTTAGTTCCGACTCTGTGATTTCCTCGTCTTCAAGGTACTTCATAAGCAGGGCGTCATCAGTCTCGGACACCTTCTCGACGAGCTGCTGTCGATATGCCTCGACCTTCTCTTCGAGTTCGGCCGGTACGGGCATCACCGTGTGGACCAACGCCTCTTCCGACTCGTAGACGTACGCTTTCCGCTGTATGAGGTCCACCATGCCGCGGAACTCAGCCTCAGCGCCGATCGGGATCTGGGCCGGTACGGCGTTTGCCCCAAGTCGGCGGTGGACGGTTTCGACTGCGTGGTAGAAGTCCGCTCCCAACCTGTCCATCTTGTTGACAAATATCAGCCGCGGCACGTTGTGGCGCTCGGCCTGCCTCCACACGGTCTCCGATTGCGGTTGGACACCGGCCACCGCTTCCAGGACCACGACCCCGCCATCGAGGACCCGCAAGCTGCGTTCCACCTCAGCGGTAAAGTCGACGTGGCCCGGCGTGTCGATGATGTTGACCTGGTGGCCATCCCACTCGGCGGCCGTGGCGGCGGAGCCGATAGTGATTCCGCGTTCACGCTCAAGGTCCATGAAGTCCATGACCGTCGTGCCTTCGTCAATGTTGCCGATCTTGTAGGTCTGGCCGGTGAAGAAGAGCACGCGCTCAGTGACGGTGGTCTTCCCAGCGTCAATATGTGCAATGAAGCCGATATTACGGACCTTCTGCAGGTCCGTCCGGCTTGGTGTCGTAGTCATTGCTGTAGTCATTCGTGCTGGCTTATCGCCGGGCTTTCGAGGGCCCGACGGCCTTCTCCTTGATAATTCCGCTGGCGGATCTTCACCAGCGGTAGTGGGCGAATGCCCGGTTAGCGTCCGCCATCCTGTGTAGTTCTTCTCTGCGTCTGGTGGCGGAGCCCTGACCCCTCGATGCTTCAAGCAGTTCCTGAAATAGTCGTTCTGACACTGGCCTGCCGGAGCGTGATCGCACCACCTGGATGATCCACCGGTGCGCAAGGGCCGACCGGCGCTCGAGCCTTACTTCAACGGGCACCTGGTACGTCGCGCCGCCAACTCGTCTCGGCTTGACTTCCAACGCCGGCGTGGCATTACGTATCGCCTGCTGAAAAACCTCAAGGCCGGGCCGGTTGGTCTCCGACTCCAGGCGGTCAAGCGCCGAATACATCGCGCGCCGGGCCACGGACTTCTTGCCCCCCATCATGAGGCGATTGATGAATTTGGCCAGCTCCGTGCTGCCAAATTTGGGGTCGGGAGCGATCTCCCTTTGTATTGCGCGCCTACGCCTTGACATGTTCTGGTTCCCAATCGGGCAAACTTAGCCGCCTGCCCGAGGCCCGAACAGGCGGCGTCTAGGTAATCCTCCGGATTATGATCCGGTCCGGCTCGCTCCGTACTTGCTGCGTCCCTGTCGGCGGTCGGGCACACCCGACGTGTCGAGCGTCCCTCTGATTACGTGATATCGGACACCGGGCAGGTCTCGTACTCTCCCGCCGCGAATCAGAACCACCGAGTGCTCTTGCAGGTTGTGGCCCTCGCCCGGAATGTACGCCGTCACTTCCAGACCGTTCGTCAAACGTACCCGCGCTACCTTGCGAAGGGCCGAATTCGGCTTCTTCGGCGTCACTGTGCGCACGTTCAGGCATACGCCGCGTTTCTGCGGACTGCCCTTCTTGCCGCGGGTCATTCTGTTCTCAATAGAGTTCAGCGTGAACCGTAGCGCCGGGGTCTTGGGCTTCTTCCGCGACTTGCTGCGCCCTTTGCGAACTAGTTGATTTACTGTGGGCACGATACGCTCCGGCCGCGATGCTCTTCGGCCGCAATGCTAAATAGACGACGCGGGCACGATCTGCCAAAGCCGCAAACAGCGATTATATGAAGTCGCGCCCTAAGTAGTCAACGAGTATCGTAACAATGCCGCGGCCTATCCCGGTCGACGGGGACGAAAAAAGATTTCGCCCCGGAAATGCTTACCTGCTCCGTCACTGCCGATACGGGGGGTTGCTTAACCTGACGAGGCGTCGTGTACCCTTTGAGTCCACTTGTGTCCTTGGTCGGCCAGCCGTCCTGTTGGTCGTCGCCGGCCCATAAAGAAACTCTGACGCCAGCAGGCGAACGGACATTCCGGAACATCCAGTGAAGACCATCTGTTTGATCGGGTTCAGATCCCCCGAATCACGCCGCGTGGTCAGCGGACTGAAGTTGAACGCCCATGACGCGACCTTCGTCGACGTGAACGGCGACCTCTCCTCCCTGCAGAAACTCGGCCAGGCGGTGGCGCTTGTCTGGTGCGGAGACGGAGACATCTCCGCCGTCCCACACAGGGTCTATCGCGCCATTGATACGGGCGTGCCGGTCGTCGCGTTGTTGCCGACCGTCGATCTCTTCGGCGTTGATCCGGCCATCGGAAAGTTCGAGGTTTGCTTTCCCCCGTACAGCGGCCCCGAACTCATGGTCCGAATGCATGTCGCGGAATCGAGGGCCGGCGTCGGAGCCGCCTCCAACCTGATCAACCGCGGCGAATTGACGATAGATTGCGATCGTTACGAGGTCTCAATTTCCGGCCGCATAATCAACCTTACTTATAAGGAATTCAAACTCCTCGAGTACCTCGCCTCGAATCCCGGACGGGTTTTTACCCGGGAGGCCCTGCTGCGGAGCGTTTGGGGTTACGACTACTTCGGCGGCACCCGCACGGTAGACGTGCACGTCCGACGGCTCCGCTCCAAGATCGACAGCGCCCCCAATCGATTCATCGAAACGGTGTGGAACGTCGGCTACCGCTTCCGCGCCGCAGAGGCGGTCACGGCCTGAATCGGCGGCAGTCCCCGCCACGTTAACTACACGAGCATCGGATCGCTCGCCGGGGCCGTGCTAACGATGTCAACAGCGTGGCAGCGGCGTAGTAGTCGCCCATCTGCTTTCAAACTGGATTGACAAAAACTTCACAATGTTTCAAACTTGCGAACCTAGCCCCTGGGCGTCCTCAAAATCGACCCCGATCTAAACCAGGCGCCAGCCGGGCATATCCGAGGGCGTTGCGATGCCCGGACCCATTCTTGATTCAGATGACAAAGGCGCCTGAAATGCCGGTGTCGGGGTTCAATGAAGAGGCAGAGCAGTTTGTCCTTTTCGCTGCCCATGAGCACGACGTAAAGTTCATTCGACTCTGGTTCACAGACATTCTGGGAACCCTGAAGGGGTTCGCCATAACCGTCGACGAACTTGAAGAGGTTCTCCGCAACGGAGCATCGTTTGACGGAGCGTCGATCGCCGGACTCGTGAGGTCCGAAGAGACCGACATGGTGGCGGTGCCAGACCCCTCAACGTGGCAACTACTCCCCTGGCGACCCACCGAAAAGGGCGTCGCCCGAATGTTTTGCGACCTCGAATGCCCCGACGGCTCGCCCGCGCCCGTCGATTGCAGAGACGTTCTCCGCAGAAACATCGGCAAGGCTTCGGACCTCGGTTTCACGTTTTACCTTGCTCCGGAGGTCGAGTACTACTACCTCCACAAGGACACTCTCCAGCCGATCGACGAATCGGGATACTTCGACCAGACCTCGACCGACGGCCCCGGTTCCGATCTCAGGCGGGAGACGGTCCTGGCCCTTGAGGACCTCGGCATCCCCGTAAAGCACAGCCACCACGAGGTCTCCGGCGGACAGCACGAGATCGACATTCGCCACATGAACGCGCTGGCCATGGGCGACGCCCTCGTTACCTACCGCTTCGTTGTCAAGGAAATTGCCGCACAGCGCGGCGTCCACGCCACGTTCATGCCGCGGCCCTTCAACGACCGCCACGGCTCCGGCATGCACACCAGCATGTCGCTATTTGAAGGAGACGAGAACGCCTTTTATGACCCCGACGACGAACTGAAGTTGTCCGAAACGGGCAGACGGTTCATCGCGGGTCTGCTGCGCCACTCCTCCGAGATAACCGCCATAACCAACCAATGGGTCAACTCTTACAAACGCCTCGTCAGGGGGCTTGAAGCCCCGATCTATTCTTCATGGTCTTTGGGACAATGGGGCGACCTCATCCGGGTGCCCGCGTACCGCACCGGCAGGGAACACGGCCTGCGAGTCGAATACCGCGCGCCCGATCCTGCGTGCAACCCATACCTCGCCTTCTCGGTAATGCTTGCCGCCGGATTGGCCGGTATCGAGCGCGGATATCCGTTGCCTGAGCCCATCAAGGGAAGCGTTTACGACCTGAGCGACGCAGAACGGGCCGAATACGGAATCGAAAGGCTGCCGTCTACACTGGACGAGGCCTTGAGGGTTACTGAGCAAAGCGAGTTGGTGCGAGACGCCCTTGGCGACAACGTAATCGACAGCTTCTTGCAGAACAAACGAATCGAATGGGAACGGTACTCGCAGGCCGTAACCGACTTCGAGATTAACGAGTACCTTTTCCGGCTCTAGCCGGCGCGTTTGACACTTTTCATCTAAAGGCACGTCCGGAGCCTGCCTGGCTACCATATGAACGAGTTGCGGCAAATACCCGATTTCACGGAGATCGCTGAGCGCGGGCTGTATTCGCCTGAGCACGAGCACGACGCGTGCGGCGTTGGGGTCGTAGCCAACCTGGGCGGCGAGGCTACCCACCGAATAGTCGAGCAAGGGCTCGAAGTTCTTGTGAACCTCGGCCATCGCGGCGCGTGCGGCTGCGACCCGCGAACGGGCGACGGCGCAGGTCTGCTGTTAAGGATGCCGCGGGAATTCATGCCCGTCGCCGCATCGCAGTCCGGTATCAGCCTGCCCGACGACGGAAACTACGCCGTCGGCATGGTCTTCCTGCCGCAGTCGGACGAACTCCGTTCGAAATGCGAGAAGGCAGTCGAGTCTGCCCTGGAATCAGAGGACTTGCGCTTCCTCGGCTGGCGCGACGTGCCGGTCGAGCCTTCTGCCATCGGATACATGTCCCGGCGCGTCATGCCCCGCATACGGCAGTGTTTCGCCGCCGCGCCGAAAAGTCTGACCGGCGATGACCTTGAACGCCGCCTCTACGTGGCCCGAAAGCTCTCCGAGCGGTCGGTAACCGAAATGGCTGCCCCTGAGACCGCGGCGATTCTCTCAAGCCAGTTCTATATCTGCTCGCTCTCCGCCAGGACCATCGTGTACAAGGGCCTCATCATGGCCGAACAGATCAGGGCCTTCTACCCCGATCTCGACGATCCTCGGATGAAGTCCGTATTCGCCATGGTCCACTCTCGATTCAGCACTAACACCCTCGGGGCATGGAAACTCGCGCACCCATATCGATTCCTGGCGCATAACGGAGAGATAAATACGCTCAGAGGCAACCGGAACTGGATGGCCGCACGAGAGCAGATCCTCGAATCCGAGCTGTTCGG
>JAKZUY010000146.1:0-3119 GCA_047516345.1 Dehalococcoidia bacterium
TTCGTTCTGTCTGCCCACAGCGGCAACCTGATCCATAGTGGAATTGGGTGACGGATGGTTACGCGTACCCCGCTTCCGGCTTCCCCGGCAACTACTCGCGCATCGAGCGTATCCTGGTCCAAAAGCAGGTTCACCCGCACACCGTCGGCCCCTTTCACCACGCCCTCTCTCAGCGCCTCGCAGAGGGTTCCGACAACTCCGCCGACTATGTCCATGTTGAAACTGACCCGGCTGAGCCCTATCGGGTGGTGCCCGTACGGCGCGGGAAATCCGAACGCCCCAAGATGGCGGTCCCTGACGTTTCGCAGTCCGTCTTCGCCCGACGGATTCTCGGGCTCGGGGATGAACCGCACATCCCGCAGTTGGGACGGCAACAGGTGGCCCCGGAGAATCCGCTCAGCGTCCTGAAAATACCCGGGATACCCGTGCCGGCCGAGTATCAGGGCTGTCTCTACGATGTCGCCGGTGTTGTTGCCCTCTCCCATGTCGGGTGGGCTGTCATCGGCGCTGCTCTCGATCACCCATCCGAGTTCGTCTCTAATCTCCCACAGTCCGTTGCTGCTGAACGCTCTGACTCGCTCGAGTAGCGAGGCGTCCCCGGTCAGGTCTGCTAGCTGGGCCAATGAAGACATGACACAGGTCGTGGAGTGCGTGTGGGTACCGAATTTCTCGCGGTCGTACGAACCGTCCGGCACAAAGAACTCGGATGTGGCCTTCGCAGCCAGGAGGGATGCGAGTTCAAGAGCCTTGGCGTAGCCGGTAGCCCGGTAGTATTTCACCAGCGGTCCAATCGCGCGGGCGATGCCGGTGATAAACGTGTTCTCCCTGGTCCAGCGGATACCGTGTGCCGACTCCAGGCCGCTCCTGTCCCAACCTTTGTCGGGGTCCCAGACCTGCAGGATGAACTCGATGCTGGATTCGGCCAGTTCCCTCGCCCTGTCGGAGTCTCTGAATCGGACCAGGGCATATAGGGCGTGAAATCCCTCCCGCACGTTGTGATCGTTGAAATTCTCAGTGGGCCCGTCCACGCGGTCGCGATTCATGGGCAACGGCACGGGGCCGGAGTATGAGAAAAAGGCCGCAGCGGCGTGTTTTTCGACCGCTTCTTCGGAAATCGAGACGCCCGCCGTGTCTTCTGCCGTCAACAAGGCGTTCAGGTGGCGGCCCGGCACGTGTGACTCGGAGTGGATGTTGCTGAAACTGAGCCTGGGATTGGGCAGGACCTCGGATCTGAAGAACGGAATATCGTTGTCGTCGGCGTTGAACACGTTCGACATCGTCCGGCAGCCAAGTTCGATGGCCGCCTTTATGTCGGTTGAGTTGACGTTGGATAACTTCACACTGCCGTCTCCTGTGGTCTGCCTGATGATCGCCCGGTTCCGGCCGGTCGATCATGCCTTCGGGAGTTGATCGCCGGTCGCCTCAACGGTTTACCCCGGTTGATTTACACTTTGCATCATGGACGACAGGACATACAAACGGCAGGCCCACCCGCCCTACTGCACCTGCGTGCAGTGCACGCGGCGTAGAGCGCAAGCCCGGCGGCGGACCGGTTGGTGGTTCATGTCATTGGGACCAATTCGCGCCGTGCTGGACATGATCGCGCGACTACTCGGACGAAAGTAGAGCCGTTCGTATTTTGTTCGCTCGATGCCGAGGTGGATGCCTATGTTCTCGGCCGCGTAATCAGGTCCCATATCCAACCGGCGAGTACTCCGCCCACTACGGCAACCGGCAGGCCGATAAGCAGGCCAACGGCAAGCGCCTCTCCGATGCCGGTCTGCGCGGTATCGATCCTGAACAGGGAGATGACCGTCGCCGCAACGCCCACCACCGCACCCAGACCCGCGCCTGCAAGCATGTTATTGCTGAGCCTCACGGCTGAACTATCCTCCACCGGCTGACAACAGCCCGGTATCCGTCGCCACTGACACGGCCCGAGTTCGCCGGCATCATAAGAACATCATCGAATTGTAGGGTCGGGTTTCAAGAGCATGTTTCAGAAGTCCTTTGCGTAGTTTCGTGTGGACCGCCTTGCGACGAGATTCCCGTTTTCACGGGAATGACAAGATTGTCATACGTCGTCATTCTCTGAGTTACGGCGAAAATCGACATCTGAAAAATAGTCGCTGCGGAGATCCGAGGTTTCTGAAACAGGCTCTTCAAACCCGCCTTCGGCATCGCCAATTGGAGGGGTTGGCCAAGATCCCGAGACCATTCCTAATTCAGCGAATAGACCTCATACGGATTCGAACAGGGGTTGCCGCGGGTCAGGTGCATCCTGCCCTTCGAAGGTTCCACGATCATCGAAACGACACTGGTCCAGTGTCCATCCCCGGGGTGATCGTTTTCATGGCGGCAAATAGAGGTCGGGTAGTCCAGGTGGTCGGACAACAACGATTTGACGTGGTCCAGCCCTACGCCGTCGGCTTGATTCCCAAGTAGCGATTCTGCCCGCGACATTCTCGGTACCGACTGGATCAACTCTGGAAACTGCTCGTTGACGTACGCAAGCTCGGGATGCACGCAGTGGTTGGTGTGCACCAGGACTCCATTTCCGTTTGCCCTCAGAACGTGGACATCGTCGACCGTCACTTCGAGGTCAGCCGCGCCCTCAGCAGTAAGCAGAGCGACGTTGGCCGAAATGGCTCGCCGGGCTCGCCGCACTTCCTCAGTAACGTCCTTCAACGACGCGTGCAGGTACATGCGGCGTACGAGGAAGTACCAGGGCACACCCACTCCGCGGGCCGGCGCGGGCAGGGTGTTCATGACGACTCCAAGCCCTGCCTCATTCAGGCCCATGTAGCCAATTACGCCGGGCTGCGTGAAGTTCATGTGCGCCGGCTCGCCCGATGGCCGCCTGATCAGGACGATTGAGAACGGATCCATGGCGGGGTCGTTATCCCAGTTCTGTCCGGCCATGCCTGTTCCCGATTCCGCGCGTTCGGGTTCGACAACCACCCCGGTGCACGCTCCGGCGATGGCTGCAGGTACCTGGTTTCGCACATTGACCAGCATCACCTGATCGACGGTCAGTCCTGCGCCCTCCGCAACGCCTTCCACCTCGGTCATCAGTTCGGGAGCGTACTCGGCGGCGTACGCAGTGGACACGCGGGCGA
>JAKZUY010000147.1:0-3644 GCA_047516345.1 Dehalococcoidia bacterium
CACAACTACTACTCGCACCTCGCCTCGAACATAGCGTTAAACCTCTGCGCATGCACCCCAAACGTGCACATCATGGAGATCGATATCGACGACGTGCCCTGGAAGGACGACCTCACCGGAGGGCCGATGGTGTTCGACAACGGCCACGCGATGGTGCCGTCAAAGCCGGGGTGGGGCGTCGACCTGAACGAGGAAGTCGCCCGCGAGCACGCATGGGAACTGGGCAGGGGCCCCGGTTACGTGGCGTCTTTGGTTGGCGACTCTCGCGGCCGGTAGTGGTCGCGGTTTTGCGACTTCCTTCCATCTCGGCGGGGTTGCGGGGTTAAGGTTAGGACGGCAGCGACCGGCGGCGGCGTGAAGCAAAAACAAACCCGGCAGGCGCTGGGCGCGTTAGAATTCCGATTCGGATAACGGTTCTGAAAATATAGTCCGCATGGCACAAGGGCCGAATCATCGCGACAATCTCGCAGCCAGTATGACCGTGAGAGTCGTTAGCCAAAACAAAGTCTGAGTGGAGACGGGGCCAATTCGCCCCAACGTGCCGCGGCTACTACGAGCCGCGAAAGGCGTCAGCCAAAAACAGGAGAGTTCAATGGAGATCAGGCCAAACAGAGTCAAACAGCGGCTCGCAAAAGGCGAGGCGTCGTTCGCAGTGGGCGGCTTTTACGAAGCCGACGGAATCGATCAGTTCGGCCCGAACGGCTTCGACGCCATCTGGCTAGAGGGTGAACACGGCAACGTCGACTTCAAAGACATCGGTGACTACACGCGGGCCTGCGACATATGGGGACTCACATCGGTCGTGCGCATCAATATGAACGAGCCCGGCGTCGTCTACCGCACTCTCGACAGGGGAGCACAGGGTCTCGTGATGCCGCACGTCAACACACGCGCCGAGGCGGAGCGGTTCGTCGACGCTGCCAAGTTCGCGCCGATAGGAAATCGCGGCATGTTCACGAGCCGGCAGGGATACGCGGTGCCGGACTACTTCCAGGTTGCAAACGATCAGACACTTCTTGTCGTATTGATTGAAGACATCATCGCCGTACAAAACCTCGATGAGATACTCGAGGTGGACAACATAGACGTGTTCTTCGTTGCGCCCTCTGACCTGGCATCCACGATGGGCTACATAGGCGATTTCGAGCATCCTGACGTGCAGAGCGTCATCGACGACGCATTGGCCCGCATTCAGAAGGCAGGGCGAAACGCAGGTTCGCTTGCGACCGACGACAACGTAGAGAAGTACCTTGAAGCCGGCGTGAAGTTCATGCTCGTCAATGTGGGATCATGGATACAGGCCGGCGCAGCGAACTTCCTCGCCAAGACCGGCCGATAGGAGAAACTGAGACTTGCGAATGAGCCGGTCCTGGCGCCTGATCATTGTCGGCGCCGCACTAATTGCCCTCACTCTCGCCGCGTGCCGCGGCGGGGGGGCCAACCCGTCCGCCAACGCGGAGTTGAAGGTTATTCGACCCACCGTGCCGGCTAGCGTGTGCGCGAACGACCGCTACCCGGCGGAAGCTCCGCAGTTCGAAGGGAATGAACTGCTCGCATGGCAGACCACTCCGTCGGGGCTGAAATACTACGACTACGTGGAAGGTACCGGCGAGCAGGCGACCATCGACTCCATCGTCGAGGTCCATTACAGCGGCTGGATGATGGACGGGTGCCTCTTCGATTCGTCACGGCTCAGGGACGATACCGTGTTGCTGCGGCTTGAGTTTTTAATTCCGGGATGGCAAGAAGGCATGAACACTATGAACGTTGGAGGCCGCCGCAGGCTCGAAATACCCTCGCAACTCGGCTACGGTCCGGTCGGCGCCTTGCCCGCTATTCCGCCAGACTCGGTGCTCATATTCGACGTGGAACTCTTCGACGTGATCACCCCTCCGGAGGCGACCGCAACCACCGAAGCGCTTATCTCAGAGGCCACCGCCACTGCCGCCGAGGCCACCGCCGCCGCCGCCACCCCAACCGGGCAATAGCTCCGTCCTCTTCGGTTACCCCGCCAACGCCCCGTACGGCAACTCTCGCGGTTGCCCACGGGGCTTGGGCCCGACCCCCACGCGGCTAACCAATAGCCACGTGGATAGGAGGTCAGTCAAAGGCCCCATCGTCTACGTCGGCGCCAGGTCGGGACGCGGCGCAGGTAGCCCATTCTCCCCGGACTCGGGAGGATTAGCATTGGGGCGAAATGTTGGTGTGGCGCCAACCGCTGGCGCTGACCGCGATAAGCCATGCAGACACACATTGTGAAAACTTCACTCCGGCCTGATTGCCATCCCGTTCCGGCAGGGTCGACGTCGTGATCCAACCCGCCAAACTGCTCGGCTGGCTCGCAGAGGCTGTCGGGACCGGCCTTGGGTCCGGCTTGGCGCCGATCGCTCCCGCCACAGTAGCAAGCGCAGTGGCCGTAGCTGCGTACTGGGCGTTCCCGTTCGGCGGCGACTCGCTCTGGTTCTTCATTCTCATTGCCGCCGCCACTTTCATTGGAGTCTGGTCGGCCGGGGTCGTCGAGAGGCGAGCCGGAGACAAGGACCCTGGTCGGGTGGTTTCGGACGAATTTGTCGGGATGTGGGCAGCATGCCTCTTTCTGCCGAAAACATGGATCTGGCTGCTGGCTGCGTTCTTGCTGTTCCGGGCGCTCGATATATTCAAGCCGTTGGGGATTCGCCGGTTGGAGAAGATACCGGGTGGCACGGGCATCGTCGCGGACGATCTCGCCGCCGGACTGTTGGCTGCCGGCGCGCTGAACGCCGTTCGACTGATCTGGTTCAGCTAACGAACCGGGGTCCCATGCCCACGCGGCCCACAGGCGATGTCGTCGACATCCCCACCCCACGCAGGCGCAAAATCATCCAACGTTCCTGTTCCCAAATGCACCATGCAGGGGTGTCTCTTGTGGGCACCCCGGGGAGGTGTGGGGCAACGCGAAAACAACAATAAACGTGGTTCATTGTTGCCGTACCCTCCGCCCCATCGGGTGCCCACGAGAGACACCCCCTACGAGCTTGTTTCAAAAGTCTCCTCTCAAGAGTCGGGCCGTACACGGCGCGACGATTTGCGACGTCATTCTTCCCATCAACACGTAATACGGCGCCAAATCCCGTCATTCCCGTGAAAATGGGAATCTGGAGGCACTGGCCCCCATAGGTTTCGAGTTTATGAAACAGGCTCTTACTACCCGCCTCCACCTGCTATGCCCGGACCCAGGCCAATCGGCGAGTATTGGTCAGCCCTCCATCGTGGTTACCGCGCCCTCGCGGCACGGGCGAAACACGATCCGACAGCCTCGCGCCAGTTCAAGGCGTCGCGCCTGTGGGTCAAGACAGACCCCGTCGAAGCGATGGCCATCCTGCGGGAGCATCCACTGATTGAACCAGCGCTGGAAGGCTCGGGAAGGGACGAATCGGTCGGATTTAGGATTCTCGGCATGACTCGTCGCGCAACCTTGAAGGGACTCGTGGCACGTCTCGCGAAGCTCTCCGTCAAAGAAGGAGGCGAAGAGGCTGCGCGTCGCCTGCACCGCTACCTGGCCGCCGGAGCGAATGAGACCATCCCTGCTTACGAGATTACGGTCATTCACGGATTGATCGTGAAGACACGCTTCAACCTAGACGCCGGCGCCTACCTGGCCCCTT
>JAKZUY010000148.1:0-2650 GCA_047516345.1 Dehalococcoidia bacterium
AAGTGCATTTCCGGGCTGTAACCGCAAATACTCTCGCAGACTTGGACCGATTTTCCAGCGAGCACGGGAAGTTCCGGTACTGCTCCTGCATGCGTTGGCGCATGACCAGTACCGAATTCAGGCGCTCTGACAAGCAGGGCCGTGTTGAGGCACTGAACGGCAGGGTCGACGATGGCTACCCGATAGGCGTGCTCGCTTACGTAGACGGAACGCCCGTTGGATGGTGCTCGATCGCGCCGCGTGAAGAATTTCGCGGGCTGGAGCGTTACCGGAAATTGGCCCGATTGGACGATGCCGCCGTCTGGGCGGTGACATGCTTTTTCATCGACCGGCGGTATCGTCGAAAGGGCCTCACCGCCGAATTGTTGAAGGCTGCTGTCCGATAGCCCATGACAACGGCGCCCCCGTCGTCGAGGGCTATCCGGTGGACTCCACCGCTGCCTCGTACACCTACATGGGTTCGCCCGCGACGTTCGTCAAGGCGGGGTTCACCGACGTCACCCCGCCTGGCCGGGAGCGGCGAATATTCAGGATCAGCCTTAACCACGCCGCAACTGTTTAGAGCAAGCGACCCGGTCACGCGACACACCAGCGCCGATGACGGTACGGCGCCTTGACCAGCCTGAGTCGAGTCACCGCGCTCACGCCACACCCGCCCCGAATTCATGCTGACCGGGATTCCGCCGTCGGTTAGACTCTCGGATGGCCGAATTCATTTGCCGCGAATCAGGAGAGATTTAATGCGTCAACTTCCCCACACCGACTACGCCGGGTATCGAGGAGTCGGCGTCAGGTTGTCAGAACCGATGGTTGACGACCTGCGACCGGACGCGGCCCACGGCCGCGAGACGCCGGTATTCAAGGGCCTGCACATGTTCGACAAGGCCCACACCCTCATGATGGGCGAAGAGGGGCTCATTCCGCGAGAAGACGCGGCGGCGATTTTAAGCGCATTCAGGGAGATGGAGGAGTACGGGTTTATGAAGGCCCGTGAAGAACAGCCGTGGGGGCTGCACGCCGGCGAAAACTTCCTGATCCGCAAACTCGGTTACGACATCGGCGGAAGAATTCACCTCGGCAGGTCTTCCGGAGACCTTATGCAAGTCTCTCGCAGGGTCGCCACCCGCGACGCCATACTGGAGACGATGCAGGGCGTGATCGATTTCAGGCGGGCTCTCCTTCCTGTGGCTTGCGAAACCGCCGACGCGGTAATGCCCGGCTACACCCACGGTATGCACGCACAGCCGACCACGCTGGGAGCGCAGTTGCTGTCATGGGTAGCGGGACTGGAGCGAGACTTCGATCGCCTCGATGCCGCGTACGGCCACACCAACGAAAGCCCGGCTGGCGCAGCGATCATGACTGGGTCGCCGTTCGCCGTGAATCGACATCGCACCGCCGAGGTGCTGGGATTCGACACTGTGCTGTACAGCACGTTTGACGCCATCATGGGCAACAGCGACTTCACGCTAGAGGCGTTTTCGGCCGCGGCGATTCTTGACTCACACGTCGGACGCGCCGGTGAAGACATTGCGTACTGGTACAACAATGAATCCCGCATGGTGGACATTCCGGACCGCTTCTGCCACACGAGCAGCATCATGTTGCACAAGAAAAACCCTGTGGCCCTCGAGCAGATAAGGGGAAGCGCCGCAGACGCAATAGGCGGTCTCACTGGAGCATTTGTAGCGGCCAAGAGCCGCAGCGGCGCGCCGGACGGCGGCGGCGGCGTGTTTTTCGAGATGCTGGACGTGTTCAGTGTCGTTCGGCGAAACATGCACTGGCTGGAGATCATGGTGCCTGACCTGGAGGTGAAGCGCGACCGAATGCACGATTTGGCAAGTTCCCATTGGGCTGTCGGGCCGGACATCGCCAGCGCAATCGTCAAGGAGAAGGGGCTGCCCTGGCGCATCGCTCACCAGTGCGTGGGCACGATGGTGAGATTCTCGCACGAACGGGGGCTGAGTCCCCGCGACGCCACGCCGGAGCTACTCGACGAGGCGGCCATGGAGTACATGGGACGGCCGATTGGCTTGAGCCGCGACACGCTGAAAGCCGCGCTGGACCCTACTAACGCCGTGAAGCAGCGAACCCTGTATGGCGGTCCCGCCCCCGAAGAGACGAGGGCTCGGGCAGAAGACGCGTCAGCCACGGTTGAATCCGACTCCAAAAACATTGCCGACAAACTCCGCCGCCTTGAAGAGGCCGAGGCCCTGCTTGAAACAGGTATCGACGAGTTAATCGCCTCGGCATAGCCATCCAACTGAACAACTTAGTCCGGCCGACGGGATAAGACCGTAGTCACGGGAGGCCAGCCTGCCCGAATCGGTGGTCCGGCGAACTAGCGTTTGAACTCGCGTATGCTAAATACAATTAACGGCGGGAGGTTGGATGCGATACCGGCCGCAGACATTGCCGTCAATTGGGCGTTGGATGACCGGAACGCCACTTCAAAGACCTCTTGTGAGTAGTACAGTCCTGCCCAGGAGCCTACCATTGCTCCGAACAACGTCAGCCCAAGCGCCGGCAGGTTGGATGCCACGCCTTCGTCGAGTTTTATCCAGCCGACAAATGCGCCTAGGCCAGCGCCCACGCCGATGCTGATCGTAAGTACGACGAATGACTGCGTCGAGGACATCCACGGCTGGAG
>JAKZUY010000149.1:0-2564 GCA_047516345.1 Dehalococcoidia bacterium
GTGCAGACCCATCGCGCCCCTCGGTCGATATCGGACAATTCCCGGGGCGCGGACGCAAGGCGGCGCACGCAGCCGGCCCCGCGACCGCGAGCGCATTGCTGCGGGGTTGGACGCGTGTTGTCGGCTGGCTCAGGCAGTAGCAGCGTGCTCCTACCAACCGAACTGAACTCGCTCATAAAGCCGTAGAGTCGGCCGCTCTGCTTCCGCATTTTATTTCTGGGGGTTGCAAGGAACGGAAATATGGAGTATATGGACCATATTCTCATATATTTGGAGGCGGCGGATGCCAGACATCACGATTGAACAGGCGAGCTTCGAGCGCCTACAGCGCCACGCGCAGCCGCTGGTAGATACGGTGGACGCGGTCGTCAACCGCGCCTTGGACGCCATGGAGACGGGCGTATGGAGGCAGCCGGACGAGCGAATTCCGGTGGTCGAGCACGAAGTTGATCCTGACAGGCTGCCGGATGTGACGCATACGAAGGCGCTCGCCGCGCGGCTCGCGGCAGCGAACATCGAACGGCCGAATTGGAACCGGCTGCTCCACCGCATGCTGGTCCTGGCGATGGGTCAGGTGGCGAACCCGAACGAACTGCGGCGGCTGTGCCCGGCAAACATGGTCTGCGGCAGCAAAACGGACGAGGGCTACACCCACTTGCCGGAGATCGACATTTCGGTCCAGGGGCTGTCCGCCAACGAAGCCTGCGCGGCGCTGACAGTGACGGCACGGGCGCTTGGAATCGGGCTCGACGTTGCGTTCATGTGGCGCGCAAAGGAAGGTGCGGCACATCCGGGCGAACGGGGGCGGCTGCAGGTCCCCTCCGTGTCGGAGGGACTATGAGAGTGGAGTGAGTAGGCATGGAGATGCGGACACAGGGGCCTCTCGGGTCCCGCTAATGCGAACGAGAAGTGGAACATGAAGCTGGACGAAGAGTTAGGCGCCAAAGATGCCCCGGCCGCGGGTGCCGAGCGTCGCTTCCAGGAAGCGAGTGCTGGAGCGTCGCTTCAGGAGGAGCGCGGGACACGAGGCGGATTGGAGGTTTGGAAACACATCGTGATTCCGGTCGCCACTCTAGTGGTCGCCGTTTTGGTCTTTCTGTTCGGCACCGATGTGATCGGCCGTCTCGGTGGAATCGGGATGCCTGGGGAGCCTGATGGCGACTCCGTTACTACCGAGTCCACGGACCAGCGGGGACCCCGACTGCACGCCACGTACTCGTTCAAGACGGCACCGTTCGTTCATCCGAAGATCATCAACGATCTCGTTGGCTACCTGAGCGACTCGGGTGACCAGGTGGTGGCGATCAACCTGCTGGATTCGCAGGACAGCAACCGCTACTTCGGTGAGATCGCCGTTACGCCTCAGCTTGATCCAACGGAGCCGTCTTGGCCGTGGGTCTACTCGATGGATGGGGAGGAGAACGCCGACAAGACGTTGGGCGATTTGTGGGGGCGGTCTTGGTACGCGTACCGATACGTGGGTTCGACGCAGGGTGGCTTGGACGTCATGCATGCAAGACATTCGGGCGGGGGATCGGGGATCTTCAACCGCGTGGTGTTCACGCGAACCGAGATGGACCGTGGCGTGGACTATCCGCTCCTCAGAGAGGTGGAGAGCCGGACGGCAGCCGCCCGACCCGAAGTCCGCGATCGGGAGTTGATACGGTTCGTCGGGAAGATCCCGCTGGGCGACCGGTGGCTGGGGACGGTCGAGGTCGTGGGGAATGACGTGGTTGTTCGCGGACGCTATCTGTACGAGCGGTGTGAGTTGGGCGGCGCCACCACGATGGAGGCGGTGGAGATGGAACGATTCATGGAGATGGATTGCAAGGATGGTCCCGCGGCCCACCCACCGCCGGCGCGCGTGTATGAGGCCCCGGGACGAGCTAGCTGAGCCAAGGTTGCAGGGCAGTAGCGGAATATCAACGGTGTCTGGGATTCCGGCCCAAGAAGCGCATCGACTACCGCCGTTCGTTCGAGGCAGCGCGGGTTCTCGGAACGGTTACACCGTCGGAGGACATTTTAGACAGGGAGGCGTAGAGGAGGTCCGAAAACGCGCGTGCATTTGAATCACAAACGCTGCCTAAACGCTTTCTGATTTCGAATTGAGAAAATAATCTTATTATAACAAAAGGTTAATAATACCGACGACGTGCGTGTCGAGTAGATGACATGCGCACGAATGCGCCGCCAAGGCGTGACATGTCCGCGTCGAAAGGACACTTGAGTCAGCGAGCTCGCGCATCGGTACGATATGTCGGTGCATGGTACCGGAGAGGATTCCCCATATGACCGAGTCCGAGAGATATGGGAAGTGGGAGGTAGTGGAGCCCATTAGTCGAGGTGGGCAGGGACAGGTCTATCTGGTTCGGGACGTGTCCGGGGCAACGGACGAAAGCGAGCGTTGGAGGAGGTTGCAGAAGGCGATCGCGACCCTAAACGGGGCTGGTGAGCAGTGGCGATACGAGGAGGCCGGCTCGCAACTTGCTGATGAGATTCGCCGGATCGCAAATGAATCCCAAGCCCTCAGGGGTGCCCTCAAGAAACTGCTCCCCTTTGAAGAG
>JAKZUY010000150.1:0-4377 GCA_047516345.1 Dehalococcoidia bacterium
CTGCTTCTCGACGCCTTCCGCCATTGGGACGGAAGAACAGCGGCCCGAGTGGTCAGGCGGTTGCTTGAGTACGATCTCTTTTGGGTCGAGGAGCCGGTGCGGATGGACGATGAACTCGGCTATCTGCGCATGGTGCGGGACGTGATGCTGGGCGCCGACACGGAGTGCTATCTGGCAGCCGGCGAGGGCGAAAACACGCTTGCGGGCGTCGCGCGCCTCATAACCCTGGGCGGCGTACAGGTTATCCAGACAGACCCTGTTTCAGTAGGCGGCTACACCGGCCTGATGCGTGTGGCGGCGGTCTGCAACGCGCACAACGCGCTTCTGGCGCCTCATGGCAGTCAAATCCCGGAGATCAATTGCCAGATCGGCGCGGCTATCCCGAATCTGCTCATGATTCCGGCCACACCAGCGATAGAGCCTTTCCAGATATGGAGCCGGCTCTACGACCCGCCGTTCGTGGTCGACAATCCTGTGTTGGAACTCACCGAAGCCCCCGGAATGGGCTTGTCGATCGACGAAGACTTTGTTCGGGAGTACCAGGTCGAGGTGTGATCGGTGGCTTTCGATCCCGGGACAGGCTGCGGTTGAAGCTTCGTCAGAGTGTCTGATAAATCGACTTGATCAGATTGACGATGTGGAATACCGGCCTGCCGGTGGCCGCGTTTATGGCGTCTGCGTACGGGGGGAAGTTAGTGCACTCCAGCACGATTGCCCCGATGGCGGGATTTGACGCCACGAGCTCCTCGGCTCTGTCGACAATAATGGCCTCAAGTCGTTTCTGGTCTTCCGGTGCCAGGTGGCGGCCCTCCTGTCCCCTGAGGATAGCCCCAAAGTCTGTGTCCTCAAGTCCGGTGGCGACGACGGGAATGTCCTCCGAGGACCACCCGGTGGCACGGTAGTACTCTTCGCCGAGAGATCGGCTGTTTGCGGTCATGATGCCGATGCGTTGGTTCCTGCCCAGCAGGCGCTCCACCATGGGCACCCATAGCAGGGCAGAAGCGAAGACCGGCACGTCAACAGCGGCAGCCATGGCAGGCTGGTGTATTGCCATGAATCCGCAACCGCCGCTGATCCCTTTTACGCCGGCGCGCTCAAGATCGCGGGCGGCCTCAACCCAGGGTTCCGGCGCGGTGAGGGCGACTCCGGGGTCGAAGAGGTCCCACACGGTAGCGTCGTGCACCTGGCGGTAGAGAACCGGAAAGGGAAAGGACTTGGCGTTCCCCACATCGCCGACCGGCCGCCTCACCGTGTCTCTTTGCATCACGATCCCGACGTCGAATCCGGCATTGGTCAGTTCCATCTGGTCGATCGATAGCGCCATCGCTCACCTCCGGTAACCGGTGGGGCCTTGAAAGCCCCAACGTATATGGGCTGGCGGCAGTATAGGGAGCGGCAAAAAACCAGTCAAACAAGCAGGGATCAGACTCGCGCATACCCTGGTCTTTCCTGGTCCTAGGCCCTGTGGTTGACCGATGGGCGGCGAATCTCTACGCTCTACGTCTGCTTGCTGAAGCAGACACGCGCAATAGTTCAGGATGGATTCAGATGGTCCTCGAGTGGAAGTGGGAGACGGCGGTCCCCGAACTGAGCCCCATAACGGAGGGGCCTGCCTGGGATGGACGTTACCTGTGGTTCGTTTACACGGCGATCGACGGGATCATGCGGTTTGATCCGGAGACTGGTGAGTACTGTGTGGCCTACTACCATTCGAACGGATGCGGCGGCCTCACGTTCGACTCCGAAGGTCGGCTGTACGGCGCCGAGGGAGGGACGCGACCTCCGTTGATCGACCACTCCGGCATCCGGCGCATCGCGCGCTACGAAAAAGACGGCAGTCGAACGACTATCACAGATCGCCTCAATGGTAGGCGCCTCAACGGTCCCAACGACGTGATCGTGGATTCAAAGGGCCGGGTGTGGTTCTCCGATCCCGTAGCGAACATTGAAGAAGTGCCGCGCCGCCTCGGGCCTGACACCAAACCGCAACAACTCACGCACTCGTCCTTGCTTCGCGCAGACCCACAGCCCGACGGTGGTTACGTCTGCAGCCGGGCGACGTTCGACATGACGGGCCCGAATGGCCTGATCTTTTCGAAAGACGAGAAGACACTCTTTGCAACACAGTTGGACTACGTGGGATACGCGCGGCGAGAGTTGCGGTCGTATCCGGTAAACGATGACGGCAGTCTGGGTCCACACACCGTTTTGCACGACTTCGGTCCCCACCGCGGCATCGATGGGATGTGCCTCACGACGGAAGGCAATATCCTCGGCGTCGCAGGTTGGGCGTCGACCGGTCCCGGTGGAATGATCTACATATTCGATCCAAAGGGGCGCATCCTGGAAACCCACCCGACTCCGTCAGCCCGGCCCACCAACGCGTGCTTCGCCGGACCGGACATGACAGAACTGTACGTGACCAGTATCCAGGGGACCGTCGACCGGGTCAGGGATACAGGACACCAGGGATACATGCTCTTCCCCTAAGTAGGCGGATCAACGTCGTAAGACGAAACGAAAGGTGCGTAGAAGATGTCTCCAGACCGGTGGAGTAATTGGGAGTGGGAGCAGATCGCCGACCACGACAACCTGACCGAGGGTCCGGCGTGGGACGGCTCGGGACTCCTTTACAACGAGTGCGCCGCCAGCACGACCTGGCGTTTCGACCCCGCGACCGGGCAGAACGAAGTTTGGCGGGAGGGAACCAACGGCGCCAACGGAATGGTTTTTGACCGACTGGGCCGCCTGCTCGCCTGCGAGGGAGCGGGACGGCGCATTGTTCGCTACGACGCCGACGCGACGATAGCCATCGCCGATCAGTTTGAAGGAAAGTGCTTCAACGAACCGAACGACCTGGCGGTGGACAGTCGAGGCCGAATCTGGTTCTCAGACCCCAACTACGGCGGCCGCCCGATGGAACTCGACCACGAATCGGTCTATCGGGCGGACCCACAGGCCGATGATTCGTACTCCGTGACCCGTGTGGGGTTCGATACGAAGCGGCCGAACGGGGTGCTGCTGTCCTCAGACGAAAAAGCGCTTTACGTGGCAGATAGTCCCCACGCGCCCGGTAATTACTACGGCGAGACAGGCAGGGACGAACCCCGCCAACTCTACTCATACGGCATCCTTGGCGAAGGCGCCCTTGACGACTTTAACGTTTTGCACGACTTCGGACCTGGGCGCGGCATCGATGGCATGTGCCTCGACTCAGGCGGACAGATCATCGCCACCGCCGGGCACCACGCCTCCGGGCCAGGACCTATGATCTACGTTTTCGGCGCCAGGGGCCGCGTAATGTCGACCCACCCGACCCCTGCGGACAGGCCCACCAACTGCTCCTTCGGCGGACAGCAACTCGATGTGCTTTACGTCACTTTTGGCGGCGGTGAGGTGTTTCGCGTGTCGAATACGGGCCTGAACGGCGTGTCTTTGACCTGAACTGCGCTTGCAACCCACTTCGAGCCGGGACCGGGCGAGTCGTCGTTGACCCGTCCGCGGTTTCTGGGTATGTTGGAGTGAATCGTGAACCTGAAGTCGGATTGATGCCTCAGCGACGTGCACCATGAAAAACGCCCTCAGTGTAAGAAAAGTCTTGTTCTCGCTGGCAGTCGTGCTGCTGGCTGCGGCCGCCTGTGGAGGCGAGCCCAGTGAGCGGGTGCAAAAGGAAGAGAGCAGGCTCTCGGCCTCGGGCGATTGCGAACAGGTGCCGGCCGCCACACTAACGCAAATCACCCAGGCCCTTACTGTCGATGGTGGCAGCGTTCGGGCCCCCTATCAGGTTCGCTCCAAGCTCTACAACAACATCTACATGGTGGCGGCGGACCTTGAGGGTCCGGGTTTGGACGGGCCTGACGATATCGGGGTCTGGGCGTCGGGAGAGATCCAGGGGACCGACGCCACCTTGTCCTGGGTCAATTCACTCGCCCGCGACAACAGCGAGTTGCTGGGCGGGTCCCAGCAGGGGACAACCCGTTTCACCCCGACTGCGCACGGGATCCGTGAGTCGATCAAGTGCGTTCAGGACGAACTGGCAGCCGGCGGCGGCTAAAAAGACCTTCCCTTTCAGCCGCAGCACCCCTGCAACAAATGGGAGGCGCGGCAAAATTCGCAACTCCAAGATTCGACGCAAAAGTGTGTGTAGTTTTTCACAAACGCTGCCAGGGTTGCCAGTTGTCTCGGAAGTAGTATGATGCCCTACGAATGCAGAAAATCCCGTAAATCGCGGGATTTAGAGCGTTAACGACTAAAATATGGGAGGGTAACGTGCGGCGAAACATAGCAATCTACTGGATAGGGTTGTTACTTGCCTGTTCGCTGGGAGTAGCAGTGGCGTGTGGAGGTGGCGGAGCGGATCCAACCGCTACCACGGCG
>JAKZUY010000151.1:0-2905 GCA_047516345.1 Dehalococcoidia bacterium
GGGAGCCCCCGGCTTAGCCGACGAGCCTCCGGCCCGCCAGGGTTGGAGGCTCAACCATTTCATCGGGGGCGGCCACGCCACACTCCGCCAGCGGGCGCGAGGGCATTACAGCCCCTATTATTGCTGCTGCGCCCCCGCGAAGACAAGACGGTAACGGCGGTTTCGCTGGGCGCTCCCAACAACCTGTGAAACCCACAGATACGGGGGCGACGGCGCAGCCTTCGGCGGTCACTCCGTCGGCTGCCCCTGTGTCTCCCCCTTTGACATCCGGTAGCCGACACGGAGCTCGTTGAGGATGAAGGTGCGGTTTTCGGCGTAGTCGCCCAGTTTGCGGCGGATGATGCTTATGGCGGTCCGCATCGGGCGAACGTCGGCGTCGGCGTCAAGCCCTCAGACCCTGCGCTGCAGATGCTCGTAGTTCGCCTCCTCCCCGGCGTTGGCCGTAGGAGGGACATTGAGGTTGGGGAGCGACACGCTGGTGACTGATGCGCGCCCTTGCAGTCATCGGTCACGTGCACCGTCAGGCCAAAAGTCCCGTCGCTGTTGGCGTCGTCCGAGGCCTCGAAGTCCTTGGCTGAAGTGAATGCGAGAACGCCTCCGGAACTCAGGGAGAACTGAGAACGGACTGCGCCGCCGTTAGAGGTTGCAGCACATCCTGCCAGCTATGTATTCACGATCACGTCAAACGACTTCCTGGGTCTTACGGACGAAAAGTAGAAGTCTTCGACTTCGTCCCATCGAAGGTGCCACTGTGCTAGGATCTCCGCCGCCTCCCGCTTGGCAAGTCGAGCCCGCCGCTGTTCATTAGGCGCCTCTACTAGTATTGACAGACCGACCAGGTCAGCGAGCTGCGGTCCTGAAGTGTAGGCGCCGTCAAGGATAATGACGGAAGCTGGTCCGACCTTTGTAGCATCAGTCTTCATCCTATACTTTCCTTGGTTGTCCGGCCCGGCGTCGAAGTCGAACGGATGCCAGCGACCAGGCCGTCCGGCGAGCAGGGGCACGAGAGCTTCCAAGCGAAGCTTCGCCCAATCGAATACCTTCGCCCACCGCTCTTCGGCGGTCATTCGATCCCACTCGGCGTTGGAGATGTGCGCTGAGTAGAAGTCGTCCACCGGCACCACTACCACATCCGTCTCCCCAGCTACCAGAGAGGCCAGTGTGGACTTGCCGGAACCGCTGCGACCGTCGAGACTCACCACGAGAGGTGTCCTGCCGGCTATTTTAGACAGTTCGACCGCTTCGATGACCGTAGTGCAAGCTTGCGCCCAATCAGAGAGCCATGACTTGTCGCAAGTCCACTCTTCAGTTACCAAGCCGAAGTGACTGTGCCCATCCTTTGTGTTTCTCAGCATGGTTCTCGAACCCTGGCGGCCCTTTGATTACTCAGTAGCTTATGAGTGGAGCCGGGGCCGCACCGTCAGTTGCCACTCAGTTGTATCATGCCAGCGCCAGATCCACTAGGACGGAAACATGCCAGGCTCCAACCGGTCTCTTCAATCACCTCGTGTCACTCCGCATATTCGGGCGTATCATTGGGTTCCAGCCTGCCAACGGGCATAATGTACCTGTCGCTCGGGTCTTTGACCACAAGCATCCTGTTCCCGTCGGTCACTACGAGCCCGCTTGCGGCCATTGCATCCGGTTGGTACAATGCCCTCCGCAATTTACCCTGGAGGAGGACAGGTATGAGTACAGAAGCAGCTATGCCAAACCCGATAGCGCTGCTGGGCAGCGTAACCAATCACGTCAAAGAGGTAGTGGCTGGTGTCCAACGCCCTGCTCGCAATGGGACGTGCACGGGCTGATTAACCACCTGATTGGCGGTCTCGAATTTGCCGCCGGCACTATGGCCGGCAACCCGCCCAACATCCGGCTCGCTGCCGCCGATAGCTCTCATATTGGGGAACGCAACGCTGCAAACTTGTCCCAAGCCTATCGCACCGAAGTGGACCGTGTCCTGGAACTTGGCGATGAACCCGGCGCGCTGGAAAAGATTGCGGCAACACCCTTCGGAGATATGCCCATGAGTCAGTTTCTGGTGGGCACGTGGTTGGATCAGTTCATCCACGGTTGGGATTTGGCCAAAGCCACCGAGCAGGACACCACCCTCGCACCGGAGTTAGTGGACTTCGCTTTTTCGATGCTCAAGTCCGGGTTCGCCGATATGGGACGTGAGGCCGGATTTATCGGGCCGGAGATTGCCCTACCGGACGGGGCCAGCCGGAAAGATCAGATGATGGCCTATATGGGACGTCAGCCATATAGGACTTGACCAATGGCTTATGACGAGACGCTGGCCCTACGCATCAGGGCAGAACTGCAAACCCACGCCGCCATTGCCGAACGCAAAATGTTCGGCGGTCTCGCCTTTATGATTAGCGGCAATATGTGCTGTTGTGTAACCGAGACGAGGCTTGCGCACAAGTCGCCCAGTCCATCTCAGACTCGCCTGGACGATACATCCTGCTTATCCCTGATAGCGACGGACTGCGCGTCCTGTCCCACGAGTAGCCCTGGCTATTCGCTATGCCGGCGGCACTTCCGGACCAATCCCTTTCTCCGTCGGGGACACCAGCTTCCGCACCGGGTAGTTGATCTCGATGCCTTCTGCCGTCAGACGCGAGTGAATTCTGGGATGCATGCATCTGACAGTTGGGGTAGAGCGTCACATCTATCTAAGGGTGCGTCTCAGGTAGGGAGCGGTGTGTGGAATGCAAGCTTTCATGGTATTTTCTTGCATCTCGGTTCATGGCTGTTGTCTGTTGTCATGGTGCCCACTCATTCTTCGATGAATACAAATCATGGGCGTCAATTAGCGGCGACGGAATCTAGTGTAATTGTCGCTGATCATAACTACGCCGCATCGAGATCCTGGGATCCTGCGTCGTCGGTGCGGCAGTTG
>JAKZUY010000152.1:0-2854 GCA_047516345.1 Dehalococcoidia bacterium
CTACCCGAACAGGCCGCACGACAGTGGATCGTCGACAACTCCGAGCCAGATGAACTCGGCGCTGTCCCCATACCGGAGGAACGCAGAGGCGGCCTGTTCACCCACGTCAACTACGTGCCAGACTGTGAACATGAGGAAGACTGCGACTGCGCCAACGAAGACTCCATCATGTGGGTCATGGACGAGTACAACACCGGTCCAATCCGGACCTCGTAGCGCCAGCCACCGCAGGAGGGCTTGCCAAAACCGTGGTCTTCCAGCCAGCCCGGGAGTTTGGAACGGAACTCCCGATCGAATAGAATAAGATAGCGATGTCCTCGCGACGCCGTGTTGGCCGACTTCTCACCGGCAACAACGACATGGTGTGAAAGCCGCCGTGAACACCACGGCGGCTTTCGTTTGCGCCCAATCAGTTACAATCATGGTAATTCGCCGGGGTTGAGATCCCGGCAACCGGAGGACATCCGTGAGCACTTCTGCATCCGGCTTGGCCGGAAACCGCCCCAGCACGCCTTTCGCCAGTGCCTTGGACGCCGACGAGCGCCCAAGCATCCGGCAAGTCCTGCAGACCGTTCTCGAAGGCCCGGCGTCCAAGCACTGGGAACAACGGCTTCAGGAGAACCCATCCCTCGCGGCAGCGCTGACCAGCGCACTGGCGGCCACCCTCGAAGAGTTCACCACAGGAGCGCCCACACCCGACGCGAAGTCCCCATCCACGTCTGCCGACCAACGGGCGTCGCGGGAACCAAGACCCAACGGAGACGGCGTCAAGACAACGCCAGAAGCGGCTCCCGAGTGGCAGACAGACCGCAAACCGGCCCGACAGGACAAACCACACCACGACAAGCGGGAGAGCCCTCACAGCAGCTCCAACGAGGAAGCAAGCACAGAACTCAGCAGACCCTCAGACCGGGCGAACGCCGAGGCTTCGGAGGCCGCGGCAAGCACCCGCACCAAGCGGAAAGCCAGAAACCAACCAAGGAAGGCTAACCAAGGAAAGGAAAGACTTTCCCAGAAAGGAACGGATTCCCAATCCCCGGACACTTCTGTTAAGCACTCAGTCACGAACCGTGACCATAACCCTAGTCGTAAGCGAAAGCAGGCAGTGACCAGATCCCTCGTAGAGGAAGTTAACGAAGGAGTTAACAAGGGATCTGGTCACAACTCGACCAACGGGGATCCCGGCCGCCAACATCTCGAATTCACGCCTACGCCGCAATCCATGCTACCTCAATACACCTGCACCTTCTGGGGCCGCCGCATCATGCGGACGGCACACCCCGAAGGCAAGGACAAGATCGGCACTGGACCGTGCGGTAAATGCGACGCCTGCGTTGGCTACAGAAAGTACACCAAAATGGAGCAGTACGCGGCCAGCCAGCCGTCGCCCGTGTCGACGGTCCTGGAATGCCTGTTCCGGACAATCGCCGAAGCCTACAGGTTCGCCGACCTGCCCGCCCATCGACGACGGGTCGAACGCGTGCGCCGGTATACCGGTTTCTCGCAGCCAGAGGTGAACTGGCTGGAGAACCCATGGCTGGTGCGCATCATCTGGGACGCACCAGCCAACGGCGACGATCTCGATCTCATCAAGCAGCACGCGGAAGACTCCGGTGCAGAAAGCATGAGCCTTGAGGTGCGTCCCGTGACACCGGCGCAGTTCATGAACTGGCTACCCGACCGCTTCAGCCTGAAAAAGCCCGAGGGCGGACTGATCATCCTTTGCCGGTTCTCGAACAACTGGGCTCACAAAGTGGAAGAACCCCGCAGTTGGCGGAACGGCCTCACGCTCACCGTCAAAAACCCCCCGATGAAAGAAGGAAACCTTCAACCGACTCAGAGCCCACGCGCGAAGGCAATCACCAAATCCTGGAAGCTCTGGTACAAGGAGTCGAAAAACCCGAAGTCGACGCCGGAGCTTAGGCAGACCTTCGAAGAGGAAACGCAACGCAGGCTGGACCGTGCACGATACGTCGAACTCATGGACTGGATGCACCGCTGGGAAATCCTACAGCCGGACCACATCATCCGCTCAAAAGAGTTCATTGACGCCTACGTACGCGGAGAGAAACCGTCCGCCCGCGAATGGCAGGAAGAAACCCTGGGACCCAAGGGGCTGGTGGTTGAAGTCGCCCGATGGCTGAAGGAAGAGCGTGAACCTGAACCGGCCATCATGATGGTGGCCGCGCGGCTCGGCTACATCGCCGAAGGGCCGGTGCCCACCATTGACCCGGCCTTCCTGTCCGAACTGACGGCCACGCTACCGCCTCTGGAGTTTGTCGACGAGCCACCAAGAGCGGCATAGAAGATTCCAGGAAACGGGGCACCAACTGCGCCAAATCAGCCACGTAGAGGCCCTGTTTTCGCCGCGGTAGTAAACCTGCACCGGAGCACGAAAAGGGCCCCAGAGCGGCCCAAATGCAGAAACTGGAGCACTCCGGCCACAGATGGCAATGCAACAACGGCTGCCCGTCTGAGGCACCGTAATCAAACCAACAGACCGGTTTCAGATTCTCTACGGGGCTGCCGGAGCCGTGAAAGCCACAACGAGGTCACGAACTGACCATCAACGGAGAAACCGGCATCGCCGGAATTGCCCAGTAGCATGAATTTCAAGCCAGGAGAATCTGGACGCATCAGCATCTCAGGCCTGAAGTCCAGAGGATGGACCGACAAAACGGTACGCGAATTTCTCGGCATGGCCGACTGGACAACCGACAACCCGCACTACAAGAACGCGGCACCAATGCTCCTATATGACACTCACAGAGTGGAGCAAGCAGAGCAAGACCCCTGGTACCAGAGGCGAAAACGCGGCGGCAAAAATAGCCGCCGCCCAATCCCGGCGGAAGAC
>JAKZUY010000153.1:0-4782 GCA_047516345.1 Dehalococcoidia bacterium
GTAGATAATTGTCGCCATGACCGCAGGCACGTTCCCCAGACTGAAAAAGAAAATTGCAGGTACCAGGTAGACGAAGCTAGGCATGGTCTGCATACCGTCCAAAAATGGCCGCATCAAGGAGTCTGCCAGATTGCTCCGAGCACCCAGGATTCCTAACGGCACGCCCAAAACGACGGACAACACCACCGATGTTATTACCAACGCCAGTGTCTCCATAGCAGTTTCCCACAATCCGACGAACCCTATGGCTAGCAATCCGACAACGGCGAAAATCGAAACTTGCACGCCAGCCGCTCGTAGAGCCACTAACCCGACCCCAGCAATTAATACGGGCCATGGAACCCAAATCAGCCCATCCTCTAGATTTAATAGCACAGTCAAGATTACGATCTTGATCACGTCCCAGAGCCAGTCCCCTTCCCTGGCCAACCAACTGGTGGCGATGTCGATGCCGCCGCCGATGTCTCTGCCTATATCCACAGGGAATGTCATAGCGGCTCCCCAGATTGACCAAGTGGCTAACAACAAGATGCCGACCACTGCAATACCCAGAGCCCACATGTAAGCGTTCGGCAGGTTGCCCAGCGCAAACCTGGAAGCACCCCTCGCCGTGCCCGTCGCAGTTTCCCCGCCGGTCGTAGCGGAGGTGGGCTGTGATGCTCCGCTATCGGGGTCGTCCCTCGTAATCGCTGCCATGATTTCCTCTCGTAACAGGCGCGCCGGATGAAACGCCGGCGATACGGCTCAGGTGGTCAGGCCGTTGCTATTTTCCTGAATCGTCCGCGTCAATATTTGTGACACTTTCAACACGGGATTCTGCTATCAACGCGTTTTCGGCGGCGTTGGCCTCGTAATCGGCATCAGCCGCAGAGGTTTCGGCCAGCGCTTCTGCCAGGGCGCTGCGGTGGACTTCCCCGACCAAAACGTTGGCGTCATCCACAATAGGGATTGGAAAGTCGCTCACCATCGCCATCGGAATCAATGCGTCGAACGTTGTCGTCGGCGCTACCGCCTGATACTCCCGGTCAACAAAGTCCCAGGCCTGGTCAAATCGTTTTACGCCGGCGCGCACCGCCCGCTCCGCGTTGGCAATGGACAGCAACCCTATGTAACGTTCCCGCATATCCACGACCCAGGCCGCGTCGCCGTCGCTGTTGCCGATGGTATGCAGAGCCGCCCGCGGGCCCTGGTGGCCCATGACGGTGGCCTTTGGCGTTGCCATAACCTTGCCGGCCGTCAGCACGCTTTCCAGTCGAACGTCCTGGGTGAAATCTCCGACGTACTCGTCCTCGGGACGCAGGACAATGTCTTCGGGGGATCCAATTTGCGCTACCTGACCATCGCGCATAATCGCGATGCGGTCACCCAGCTTCAATGCCTCGTTCAGGTCGTGCGTGATAAAAACGATGGTCTTTTGCAGCTCAGATTGCAAGCGCAGGAGTTCATCCTGCATCTGGCGTCGGATCAGGGGATCCAACCCGCTGAACGGCTCGTCCATCAGCATGATGTCAGTTTCGACAGCCAGGGCGCGAGCCAGCCCAACCCGTTGCTGCATTCCCCCGGACAATTGCCGCGGATACGCCTCTTCCCAACCGGCCAGGCCAACCAGTTCCAGAACGTCGCGGGTTCGGGAATAGCGCTCGTCTTTCTTCACGCCCTGCACTTCCAATCCCCAAGCCGCGTTTTCAATAACGTTTCGGTGTGGCATCAAGCCGTAATGCTGAAACACCATGGCGATTCCGCTGCGACGAAACTCGATCAGGTCTTTCTCGGACATCTGGGTGATGTTATGGCCGTTGATGACGATCTCTCCAGCGGTTGGGTCTATCAACCGGATCAGGCAGCGCACCATCGTGGATTTGCCGCTGCCCGACAACCCCATGATGACAAACGTCTCGCCTTTTTGGACGTCGAATGACACATCCTGCAGGCCAACGACGTTGCCCAATTCGGACTGGAAAAATGACTTGTCCTTGTCGGCGTATTCGGGATCCAAAACCTTCTCGGGATCTTTTCCGAATACTTTCCACACTGACCTAACCTTGATGTAAGGTTCTTGGTCAGATTCATTCGAGGTGTTGACTGGCGTCAGACCGGCGAGTGGTTGATAGTCCGTAGCCATTTCAAGATCACCCCAAGGCGCGAAATTACGATGTATCCGGGGGCGTCTTTCAAAATCTGGTTACAGATTTCAACGCGTACCCCGGCCCCATCCCATGCCGTGTTTACGCATGGGGAGCGTTCGACTACCGTAGGCCCGGATGCCGGTTTTTGTCAACCCTGATGGAAGGTTGGCAACGGCGTGGTCGACACCGGGCCACCTCACTGGAGCCAGGTTTTACCGCCGCCATCGGATGTTGTACACTACTCCCAATCAACCACCGGTATCAACAACCAGGAGCGCCATCTCTGCGAAGGCGACGCTCAAGAATCTGTACCGAAAGGCAGAATACGCACGTGGCACAAATTACTGTAATCGGCACCGGATTGATCGGCACATCTCTGGGGTTGGCGCTGCGTGCCTCGTCATTACGCAACCTGACCGTGTTGGTCACCGATTCGGAACATGCTTCCAGAGCGGGAGCCCAGCGACGCCAGGCCTTCGACCGCGTGGAAGGTAGGTTGGGAAACGCCATCCACGAAGCCGATGTTATCGTACTGGCCACGCCAGTCCTCGCCATGCGCGAGCTTATGGAAGGCATAGCGCCCTACCTGCCGGAAGGCTGCGTCGTTACCGACGTCGGCAGCACCAAAACCCAGGTGCTCAAGTGGGCCGATGAGCTGTTGCCGGATTCTGTGGACTTCGTCGGCGGGCATCCCATGGCCGGCCGGGAAACTCCCGGCCCCGACAACGCAGATGCCACGCTCTTCGCGGGTAAACCATACTGCCTAATCCCCAGTTCAAAGGCCAGTCAGCGCGCCGTGGGAGAAATCACCACGCTGGCGGAGGCGGTGGGTGCAGAACCCTACTTTATTGGCCTGGACGAGCACGATAGCTTCGTGGCTGCGGTAAGCCACCTTCCCTTCCTGGTGTCCACGGCGCTGATGGGCTGCACCAGCAAATCGGCCAACTGGTCCGACATTGGGCAGCTGGCGTCGTCGGGCTACCGCGACATCACGCGGCTGGCGTCCGGCGATTCAACCATGCACCGCGACATTTGCGTCAGCAACGCCGAACCCATTGTTGCCTGGATCGATGCCTTCATTCGTGAACTATACGAGTATCGCAAACTACTGGACTCCGGGAGCGAACCCCCGGATATAGATGCGGTGATGACACTGTTTGAGGACGCCAGGATTGCCCGCGCCAAGTTGATAGCCGGTGATGTCAATCCACGCTCGCGGGAAATCGATAGCGCCCCCGACTACCCCACGTTCACCAGTTCAATGGGTCAGATGTTCCTTGGGGGATTGGCCAATCGCGCCCGACGACTCATGATGCTGGAAAAGGACGACGACCCCAACCGCACCCGCCGGCGAGACGAAAAGCCGTAACCAGCAAGGGAGAGAATCGGTGACTGAAACTATAGTTAGCCCCCATTCTCTTGGTGGTTCGCTCGCGGTGCCGGGCGACAAGTCCGTTTCGCACCGGTCGTTGATCCTCAATGCCATTGCAGAAGGCGCGGCCACCGTAACTGGACTGTCCGACGGAGCAGATGTGCAGTCCACCGCTGCCTGCCTCAGGGCTATGGGCGTTGCAATTGAGCCCCTGGGCGAACCAGGCAGTGTGCGCGTTTCGGGCCTGGGGCCACAACTGCATGAACCCACCGACATGCTCGATGCCGGCAACAGCGGCACGTCGATGCGATTGTTATCCGGACTGTTGGCGGGCCAGGAGTTCCTGTCGGTGCTCACCGGTGATGGGTCGTTGCGCACCCGACCCATGGGTCGCATCGTCCAGCCGCTGCAACAGATGGGCGCCTCCATCATGGGTCGCCACGGTGACACCCTCGCCCCGCTGGCGATTCGGGGCGGTAACCTGCGTCCCATCGAATACGACATGCCGGTGGCCAGCGCCCAGGTGAAATCGTGCCTGATGCTCGCCGGACTTTCCGCCACTGGCCCCACCGTGCTCCACCAACCAGCCCTGTCCCGCGACCATACAGAACGCATGATGGCCGCCATGGGAGCCCAGGTTAATTCTGACGGCCTGGCCCTCACGCTGATTCCCACCACCCTCAAAGCCGTCGACGTGGCGGTTCCCGGCGATATCTCCTCGGCGGCATTCTGGATGGTGGCCGGTCTGATCCACCCCAACGCCAGGGTTACCATCACCGGCGTAGGTCTCAACCCAAGCCGGGCCGGCATCATCGATGCGCTCCAAATGATGGGAGCCGGCGATTGCCTCCGGCTGGAAAACCAGCGCACCGAGGGAGGAGAGCCGGTCGCCGACGTGGTGGCGACGTCTGCCAGTTTGCGGGCCATTGAACTGGGCGGCGAGATTATTCCGATCATGATCGACGAGTTGCCTGTATTGGCCGTAGCGGCCTGCTTCGCCCGCGGGGAAACCGTTTTCCGGGACGCGGCCGAGCTACGGGTGAAAGAGTCCGACCGCATCGAAACAACCGTCTCCGAACTCCGGCGCATGGGAGCCGACATCGATCCGCGCGAAGATGGCATGGTTATTCGGGGCGTTTCCAAGCTCACCGGCACGGACGTGGAGAGTCACGGCGACCATCGGTTGGCTATGTCGCTCGCGGTGGCGGGGTTGGCTGCGGCCGGAACAACAACGATACACGGCTCCGAGGACGCGTCGGTTTCCTACCCGAATTTCTGGGAACA
>JAKZUY010000154.1:0-2522 GCA_047516345.1 Dehalococcoidia bacterium
GGCGACCATTCCGTCCTACAACGTCACCCAGCACGCCATCGGTGACGCCAACGCGCTGGTCCGGCCGGCCAAGATGCGCGGCCTGCCGCCGGACTCGACCCTGGTGATGATCAACGGCAAACGCCGGCATCGCTCCTCCGCAATCAGCATCTTTACTTTTGGACAGGCGCAAGGAGCGCACGGGGTTGATATCCGCTCGATCCCGTCCATTGCGCTCAAACGGGTTGAAGTGCTGCGCGACGGCGCGGGCGCGCAATACGGCTCCGACGCTGTGGCCGGGGTCATGAATTTCGTATTGCGCGACGCGCCCGAGGGCGGCACACTCGAAACTCGCTGGGGGCAATACTACCAGGGCGACGGCGACTTGGTGAACACCGCGGCCAATATTGGCCTGCCGCTGGCCGACGCCGGTTTTGCCAACTTCAGCTTCGAGTTCACCAACTCCGACTCGACCGACCGCAGCTCGGAACTTGGTATAGAAAATTCGCTAAGAGCAGCCGGGCTTCCCGTCAAGCAGCGCGCGATGGTGTGGGGTGCGCCGACGTGACGTACGACTATAAATTCTTCGGCAACCTCGGCTTCGACCTCAGCGATCATCACCACGCCTACGCCTTCGGCAACTGGGCGGAACGCGAGATTCTGGACTCGTGGTATTACCGGGGCCCGCATCCGGTCTCGCCGGCCAGTACGAATGGGGTCTATCTCAACGGAGAGAGAGACAGGCTGCTGGTCGCCGACCTGACGCCCGACGGCAGGTCCGGCGGTTGTCCTGACATCCTGGCGAGCGATTATGCGCAAAGAGGCCAGGCCGCACTAGCCGGCCTGGGGGGTAATCCGAACTGCTATGCTTTGGCCCAAAAGTTTCCGGATGGGTTCACGCCGCGGATGCGCGGCGGTGTCCGAGACTGGGGCATCACCTTCGGCCTGCGCGGGGAGTTGCAGAGCGCCTACCCGCTGTTGGACGGCTGGAACTACGACATGAGCGCTGTGTTCGGCCAGCACCGGACCACGTACGATATATGGAACAACGTCAACCCGCAACTTATCCGCCTCGGAAACGCCATGCCGACAAAATACCGCGCGCGCGCCTATGAGGAGCGGGACAAGATCTTCAATCTGGACTTCTCCTGGCCGTTCGACATCGGCATCTTTCACTCCCCGCTGAACGTCGCCTTCGGGCTGGAGTATCGCGAGGAAGAGTTCGAGATCGAAGCCGGCGACAAGGACGGCTGGTGCGTCGATGACGATGGAGAATGTGACGGGCAGCGGAAACCGCATGGCCTGGCGGCGCAGGGGTTCCGTGTAGGCGGCCAGGCGTATCCCGCTATTCGCCCGGAACATGCGATGGAGGCCAACCGGGGCAGCTTCGGCGCATATCTCGACCTGGAAGCCGATGTCATTGAGCGGGTGTTGTTCGCCGCCGCGGGGCGCTTCGAGCATCATGAAGGCATAGGCGAGTCCCTGGACGGCAAGCTCGCCACCCGCTGGAGCCTCCTTGAGGACTATCTGGCACTACGCGGGTCGATCGGTACCGGCTTTCGCGCGCCGACCGTGGGACAGGCGAACTACAGGGACACGACCTTCGGCATTAATACCGACGGCACCCTCAGTGAACAGCCGACGCTGCCGGGAAGCGACCCGATTGCGCAACGCAAGGGGGCCAAGCAGCTCAAGCCGGAGACCTCCATGTCCTTATTCCGTCGGCACGGTGCTTACCCTCGGCGCTCTGTCCGTCACCCTGGACTACTACAACATAGAAGTGAGAAACCGGATTGGGCTGTCTTCACCCCAGTCAATCACCCTTGCTGATCGCAATTTCCTGGCCGGCCAAGGCGTCAACGTAAGGGACGACATAATGAGCGTCAATTTCTTCGCCAACGCTTTCGAAACCTACACGCAAGGGCTCGATCTCGTGACGACCTATCCCCTGTATCTGTTCGGCGGCAGCATCGGCAGGACTATGTTGACGTTCGCCGGCAACTGGAACGACACCAAACTCAATCTCGAGTCGATTGATTCGAAAGTCATCAATGCAGTGCGAAAATATCAGCTCGAACAGATCGAGCCGGAATTCCGCTTCTCGCTGATGGCGGACCACACGTGGGGGCCGTGGCGATTCCTGACCCGGCTGCATTACTACGACGGTTTCGGCGAGGCGTATCAAGATTATAAGATCAACCCGCCCATCCGCGCTGGGGCCCGTGCGTTGCTCGACCTGGAAGCGTCGTACATGTTCGATTTCGGGCTGATCCTGGCCGCGGGAGTGGACAACCTGTTCGACACATATCCGACCAAGGTCGGACGTGTGCATCGTAATGAGTATGATGCTGGCCAGAAGTACCCGGTCGCCTCGCCGTATGGATACAACGGCGGGTTCTACTATGTACGGGCGGCGTACGCATTCTGAAAGAGGCGGGGAGCGGGAAAATGAGAGAGGATCGTTGGTGCACTCTGGCGCTTGCTTCCCTGAGCGGAATTTCGACCAAGTTTTGAAATCGCTCCACCCACATATATGATGCCTC
>JAKZUY010000155.1:0-5072 GCA_047516345.1 Dehalococcoidia bacterium
CTAGACAAGCGGAAGGCGCATTATGGTAAGACGAATGAGTGGACAGACTATGTTTCGGTCAACGGCGGCGGCAACTGTTCGGTAGCCTCCGCACGGGACGCGATGGGCATTCCGTGGATGACGAAGAAAGAAATCAACGAAGCCATTCCGCCAGCCTATACGCGGTGGATTGGTTCGGAACTTATGCGAGAGTTGAAAATGGCCAAGCGACCAAGCATCAAGTCGATACTCAAGGCGATGTTCCTCGAACACAAGGGAGAAATCCTCACATCGGCGCAGTTACAGGCTGCCATTGGCGAAGGTAGGACTGAATGGGCTCGACGAGTCCGAGAATTGCGGCGGGACGAAGGATGGCCTATCGAGACAAATAACGACACATCCGATTTACGGCCGGGCCAATATCGCCTTGCCAGCGATCCCCCTTCCAAAGGTTCTTATATGATCGCACCTCGCATCTCGCGGGCACAGCGTTCACGCATTTTGGAGCGTAACGGCTATACCTGCCAAGCTTGTGGTAGAGGATTGGAAGACAAGACCGACGATGGACGTCCCATTCAACTTGAGATCGACCATCATGAAGCACATGTACACGGCGGCCCAGCCATTGATGCCAATCTACGTGTCCTTTGTCAGGTCTGCAATCAGGGCACCAAAGACCTGGCTGCACAACCCCCTTCATGGACTCGGCTAATGAGCCAGGTGAGGCGTGCCAAACGTGAAGACCAGATCAAAGTACTCGAGCAGCTGGAAAAGAAATTCAGGCGAATCCAAACTCCGTGACGTGGAGGATGCACCATTTGCTAGCTTCGACCCGGAACGTCGTGTAACAACAACCAAAAATCCGAAAGGTTCGAATTTGCGCGGCGATTACCGACCGGAGGATCCCGAGGTCAACCGTGCTGTTTTGCTACACAATTTGCGGTTGAGACACGTCTCTGACCTGCCACCCGAAACTGCGTCCTAATCAATGGATCGTATTTCTGAAGAGCAGCGAAGCTACAACATGAGCCGGGTTCGAAGCAAGAACACCGGTCCGGAAATGGCTGTAAGACGGCTCGTTTACTCACTGGGTTACAGATATCGGCTTCACGACAGGTCCCTCCCCGGAAAGCCGGACCTTGTGTTCAAGGGGGCGAAGAAGGCGATTTTTGTCCACGGATGTTTTTGGCATCAGCACATGGCAACATCCTGCTCCGCCTCGATCCAACCCCAGTCCAACGTCCAGTTTTGGTCCACAAAACTAAACGCAAACCGCGATCGCGACCGCAGGAATCAAGATTCCCTTGCCGAATTGGACTGGTCCGTAGCGGTGATTTGGGAATGCGAAATAGAGCGTTCGTTGTCGAAAGTTAAGGACTCAATCGTGGAGTTTCTAGGTCCCAACAATCACTCCGTAATCACCTCGGGGCCGGTGGGGCCGAGGTAGATGGTGTGTTCTTTCCATGCCACCGGAGCGCCGGACACTTCGACTAACGGCGGGTAGCCCCGCATGACGCCCTGACGGATGAGCTCACGCAGCGTCGCCTCGAATGGCTTGCGGGGCTCGGATCTGAAATACCGCCGGGCCACCGGCAGGCCGTTCCAATAGTCGATCGCATCTAGTGCGCTGCTGGTCAACTTATTCGACGGCTTCGGTTGGCCGGACTTCATGAACACCTCCGCCTTGCCCTGGTCTACTACATATCCTTCGCCGGTCGTGACGAACGGCTCAATGGCGAAAATCATCCCCTGCTTGATGCGCGGTCCGCCGCTTTGGGCGCTGTTGGGTATCTGAAAGCCGGAGTGGAGCTGCCAGCGCCCGAGGCCGTGCCCTGCGAGGTTGTAGATGGGCTTGTAGCCCCTCCCGATAATGAGATCCCCAATAGCCGTGCCGATCTCGCCGACCACAGCCCCGTCTTCGACTGCACGGATAGCGGCGTCGAGGGCCGCGCCGGCGACGCTGATCATGTCGGCCCAGAGGCGGTCCGGCGAAAGGTCGACGCTGACACCTGTGTCTACGGGGTAGCCGTCGATATGCGCGCCGAGATCGATCTTTACGAGGTCGCCAGACTGAAATTTCATCTTGTCGGAGGGTGAAGCGCAGTAGTGGGCGGCGATCTCGTTGCGGCTGGTCTGCGCAGGAAAAGACGGCAGCGCGCCCGCGTCGCAAATGCGGGTCTCGATCGCTTCCTGGAGTTCCCTCAGTAGCAGCCCCGGCCACACCTGAGTGGATGCCCAATTTCGACAGTCGGCGGCTATTCGCCCCGCCTCCCGGTAGGCTGCCAGTTCATGAATGTCCATTGCGACAAGTAATCCCGTCGCCGGTCAGAATTCGGCGACGACGAACGACGATACTAGCCTACGGCTTTCGGGGGTCGAATTAAGGGAGTGCGCGCCCGTATTTCGGGGCACCCATGCGGTCGGGCCGGTATATCGGGGCCTGTCCGCGACCGCGATGACGCAGGGGTGGCTACCCGTCGGCCGGGGAACCCCGGAGCGCTGAAGGGAAGAGGGCGGTCAGGAGCGCGACGTGTTGCCGGCGGGAGGGTACGCGGACCAGAGCTCTGGCTCGGCGCCCAATCCTTGCGTGGCTTCTACGAGCCGCCTTGCGCTTTGGAGAACTGTTTTTAGCAGGTTGATCATCATTTTGTCGTCGTGTTGCTTTCGGAAATTTTCAGGGCATTAAAAAACCCCTGCATCTTGTTCGCAGGGGGTTTCAGCGGTTCAATATTGCCTTACGGCTCAATTCAAGTCGCGACTACGCTGCCCCCTGCGGGCTTACAGCAACACATACAGGCGCAAGTTATTTTGGCGGAAATCTCTTTCACAGTGGCCCAAGTGTAACCAACGGCATCGCATGTTGCAATGATCTGGTGACTAATGAGGGAAGTGCAAAAGTCCGTGGCGGCTGAATCACGAACGGAAATTCCGGTAACATCTTTGACTTGTTCCTGGAAGGGTACCGCCGAAGTCAGCGATGATCCGGACGTGGTCATGTGAACGGCTCCTAGATTCGTACTTCCTCGGATCATAAACAAGGGCGGCACAGACCGCCTGCGATAGGGCTGCGTTCCAAAAGGAGGAACCATGTACAGGATCAACATCGACAGACCTGACCGAAGCAGGCTTCACGTAGTCGATACGACGGACAAGCGATGCCTGCCGCCGAAGAAAGAGAAGGGCAAAAGGCATGGCTTTTGGGGAGATGTCGAAACGATTGGCGAATCACTCAGGGTCGCAGACCGTCACGCCGTGAAGCTGCTCGCGTGCCAGATTTGTAAGTGGCGAGACGAGGACCTGCGCAGCGTAAGCGAAAGAGTGTGAACTGCGGCCCTAGCAGGCCCTACCGATTGACAATCCGAAGCTGCGGCAGGCGAGTCGGGGGATTCTTCAGCTTGACTTTGGGGGACCGTAGCAAAAGCGGCCGCACGTAGAACGGACCATGACATTTCGACACCGCTACATCGCCACAGGCAGGGTCAGGGTGTGGATTCTCGCCATTGCCTTAGTGCTCGTGGTGGTAGCGGTCTGCGTGTGGCTGCAGCCCGATGACGCCCGGAAGTACCCGAACCGCGACCTCTCCAACCTTACGCCGCAAGAGTTGGCCTTGATCTGCGACCTGTGGCTCCGTCGCGATTTCAGCCCCAGCAGCATCCAGGAGTTGTACTTCGACAGGCAGGGGCGGCTGATTATGGACATCAACTCGGCCCGAACGCGTGACACCTGGCCCTACATTGAGGCACTCAATCACAAATGCTCCCCAACGTCGTGACGGAATAGCTACCGGAATTATTGGTGCTGATTCGGTGAAAATCGGCCAGTAGGGGACTTTTGCACTTCCCTCGACTAATCTTCGGCGTTCCTGTTCAGCTTGAGTAACCGGGCGGCGTTCCCGCCGAGCACGGCGACCTCGTCGCTCTTCGACAGGCCGCCCTTGCGCATCCTCCTGAGCGCCCGCGTCTGGCTGACAAGCGGATAGTCCGATGCGAAGAGGATTCTCTCTACGCCGCACGCCGTGACGGCCGTCTGAAATACCTCGGGCCGGTACAGGTGAGTGAAAGCCGCCGAGTCGAAGTACACATTGGCCAACGATGCGGCCACCTCCGGCATGAGGGCGTAGAACGGCATACCGCCGCCGAAATGGGCAAACACGAACGTGTTGTCGGGGTAGGCGCGAATCAGGGCCTCCAGCATGTCAGGGGTGACGGTCCCCTTGCCCGGGTACGCGTGGCCCACCGGCTCCGAAGTGTGTAACAACGTTGGAACGCCTAGTTCCCGCGCCGCGTCCAGCACCGGCGCAAGGGTCGCCAGATCGGCGGAAATGATCCCCTGTGTGTCCGGATGTAGCTCGCCGATGCCCCGCGCGCCAGCCTCCACACACCTCCGGACCTCTTCGACGGCGAGCTGTCCCCACAGCGGGTTGACGCTGCAAAACGGCACTATCCGCCCCGGGTGTTTACGCGCCGCATCGAGAATGTAGTCGTTCGACGTGCGCGCCACGCCAGAGTCGGTCCACCCGTAGCCGGCCGCGACGGATACGTCGATTCCGGCTTTGTCCATCTCCTCGACTAGTTGGCTGCCGGTCGCCATGCCGCCCTCGTCGTCGCCGAACAGCTCGCGAATCGTGGCGTCGAGGCCGCGGTAACGCCGACGTTCGGAACTGAACTCCGGGGGCATAATATGGGTATGAGAGTCGATGATCACTGTTCAGGCTAACCCGAGTCGAACTGCGTTACCGGCGGCGGGGCGGCCGTCGGTATACTCGATAATGGAACAGACTCTAACAAAGGGCCGATGACCGGCCCGTCCCCATGTTCGGGGCGAAGAGTAGCGAATTCGCAATGACCATCTCCGGCGTCGAAGCGCCAGGCATACTGACCAAACCGGACATCCGGCGAGCCGAACCGGCCCTCGGCAAGGTGGCGGTTCTTTACACGACTCCCGAGTCGGTACTGGAAGACTACGGCCGGCTGATGAATCTGGCCGACTACCGGACAGCCCTCGTACCCGGCGTCGAGACGCTGCTCAAGGTCAACATCTCGTGGCAACACTACTATCCCGCTTGCTCCACGGCGCCGTGGCAGATCGAAGGG
>JAKZUY010000156.1:0-6717 GCA_047516345.1 Dehalococcoidia bacterium
GATGTGTCGAACGTCGACCCGCGTGTCCAGTCCGCCAGTGTGGTCGTGGCCTGCGACGTCAACAACCCGCTGTGCGGGCCCACCGGCGCATCGGCCGTGTTCGGTCCGCAAAAGGGAGCGACGCCGGAGATAGTCGCCGAACTGGACGCCGCCCTGAGTCACTTCGCGGACATCCTGGAACGGGATCTGGGCGCAGACGTGCGGGATCGAGCCGGCGCCGGCGCCGCAGGTGGCCTGGGCGCTGGTTTGATGGCGTTACTTAGTGCCGAACTGAAAGCCGGTGTGGATATCGTGCTCGACGCGGTGCGGTTGGGGGATCAGCTCGACGGCGCCGACCTCGTGATCACCGGCGAAGGACAGATCGACGCATCGACCGTGTTCAACAAGGCCCCGGTCGGGGTCGCACGGTTGGCCAGCCAACGTGGCATACCGGTGTTCGGCCTGGCCGGTTCGCTGGGCGATGGATTTGAAGAGGTGCACAATCTGGGGATCGACGCCGTTTTTACGTTGGTCGACCGTCCGATGACCCTCGACGAAGCCCTGGCAGACACGAATCGGCTCGTCGCATCGTTGGCGGAGGAAGCAACCAGGGCTTTTGCCGCCGGAGCAAAGGCGCGGTAATCCCCTACCCCACCAACACCATATGAACCTCGATCGGGCCGTGGATTCCTTCTACAATCACCCCCTCGATGTCGCCGGTACGGCTGGGACCGGTGATCAGGTTCATTGAACTTGCGAGCGTTCCATTTACATGGGCTTCGCTCTCGAGAAGGAATAGTTCGTCGAGTGACGGCAGGATCGTCCCCCGTCTTACCACAGCAATGTGACGCGGTGGCGCCAACGAAATCAGCCGGGATAGCCCGCGGCGGGGATGGACGACGACTGTTCCGGTCTCGGCGATCGCATAGTCCGAACCCGTAATACCAACATCCGCCTCGAACAACATCGTCCGCCGTTCAGCCTGTCCTTTCGCGGCCGCTGATGCGTCGCCGTCCCGTGGCCGGACCACCGACTCGATCTCGATACCCGCCGACTCGAGCGATTCGTCAAGGCCTTGCATTTCGCAAATCATCTGTTCGCCGCTCTTCAAGACCACCTTGGCGTTTACACCGACACATATGCGGGTAATCACATCCACCACCTCGTCGTTCGCAACTGTCCGGTGTACGCGCCAACCTGCCTCAGCAGCGGTCCTTGCCAAATTTTCGAGCAAGTCCCCTGCCCGTTCAGCCATCACGGCTCGCACCTGTTCAGCCTGCTGACCGATTTCGCCAATCGACCCAGCCTGCACGAGTTCCGGCGGCGCCAGCGTCGACCTGTCGCCTGACGATCGGCCGAGGGACTCGCGCACCGAGGCCAGGAAATCCCGTCGGTCCGTCATCGCGTTTTGCCCTTGTTCCGGCGATTGAAGCGGGACACAAACGAGATTGCCGCCGGCGCCAGGAAGTCTCTGCTTGTAGTCCAGGGTCCCAGCGGAGGCGGCATCCTCCTGATCCATCCTCCTCGCGTAAACGGCCGCAACAGCCATCTTCCGACGCGGGCGCCGGTGTCAAAAACTGTCCGCCGGTTAGTTCCGGCCCGCCATCCTCGCCACATCATCCCTGCGGACCTCCCACCGGAAGACTCCACAGCCTGTGCCCTTAGTTCAAGCAGCATGCGGGGTAGATCGATCTTGACCGGACACACCTCCCGACAAGCGCCGCACAACGTCGACGCGAACGGGAGTTCCTTTGCCGCTTCGGTTCCAGTCAAAACCGGCGTTATCACTGCCCCGATGGGCCCCGGATACACCCACCCGTAGCTGTGCCCGCCCACTTTCCGGTAGACCGGACACGAGTTCATGCAAGCGCCGCAGCGGATGCAGTACAGGGCCTCTCTAAGTGACGGGTCTGCCAGTAGCTTGCTCCGGTTGTTATCGATGACAATGAGATGAAACTCTTCGGGGCCGTCCTCGTCGTCGTGCCGGCGCGGTCCGTTGACCATGGTCACGTACGAGGAGATTCGCTGGCCGGTTGCCGAGCGTATGAGGATCCGGAGGAGGGTGCCGAGGTCGGCGATGGAAGGAACTACCTTCTCCATGCCCATCGCGGCTATGTGGATGCGCGGCGCCGACGTCGCCATACGACCGTTGCCTTCGTTGGTCACAAGCACAATGCTGCCGGACTCGGCGACAGCGAAGTTCGCGCCGGTAACCGACATGTCGGCGCGCCTGAATGCGTCTCTCAGCTGCTTCCGCGCCTGCATGGTCAGGTCGCCAACGCGGCTCAGCCGTTCGCCTCCGGACTTCGCTGCGAGCAGTTCCGACACCTCGTCCTTCGACTTGTGTATGGCCGGCGCGATGATGTGGTACGGGGTCTCTCCGGCAAGCTGAATGATGTATTCGCCGAGGTCGGTCTCGACAGCCTCGACTCCCGCTCCCTCCAGTGCGTGGTTAAGACCCGTTTCTTCCGAGACCATCGACTTGCTCTTGATGACGGTCCGCACGTTGTTTCGTTTGACAACTTCAAGCACATATTTGTTGGCTTCGGCGGAATCTCGGGCGAAGAAGACGTTCCCGCCGTTCTTTTCAACGTTCTCGGCGAGCAGGTTGAGGTAGTAGTCGAGATTGGCGATGGTATGTGCCTTGATCGCCCTGCCGCGATCCCGCTGCAGTTCCCATGAGTCGGTAGCCGCCGCGGCCGCGATGCGGCCCTTGTGAAAGCCTTCGTAAACGCCCTCTAGTGCTGATTTGAGCCTCGGATCGGCCATCGTGGCCGCCGCGCGTGACCGGAAGTCGCTGGTGTCGGTGCGCATGTGTCAGGGCCCTGTGTTCGAAGACGCGTGGGCGTTCGCCATGGACTCGTCGAGGAATTGGGCAAGATGTGCGACGCGGATCGCCGATCCACGCCTTCGGAGCCCGCCTGCCATGTGCATGATGCACCCGGCGTCACCAGCGATCAGCGTTTCTGCCCCGGTGGACTCTACGTTGTCGAGCTTTTCGTCGAGCATTGCGCTGGAGATGTCCGCCATCTTGACTGCAAAAGTGCCGCCGAAGCCGCAACACACGTCGGCCCGTTCCAACGGCCTGATCTCCACACCGTTTACGCCCCGTAGCAGTGTCGCCGGCTGTTCATCTACGCCGAGTTCCCGCAGGAGATGGCAGCACGGATGGTAGGTGATGGCGCCCCTATTCGACCCCTTTGCGTCGGAGCAGCCGAGGACGTCCACGACAAATTCCGAGAACTCAAAAAGTCGTTTCCCTAATTTGCGGGATCGTTCGAGTTGGACCGGATCGTCCCTGAACAGTTCCGGGTAGTAGTGTCGCACCATGGCGCCGCATGATCCCGAAGGCACGACAATCGGTCCGTCACCATCGAAGACGTCCAGGAACCGGATAGCAACCGACCTCGCGTCGGGCCAGTATCCGCTGTTGAATGCCGGCTGGCCGCAGCAGGTCTGCTTTTTCGGAACGTCGACCTCCACCCCTAGGCTTTCCATCACGTTGACCACACTTTCGGCAACCTCCGGATAGAACTGATCGACGAGGCACGTTGCAAACATAGAAACGCGCTTTGGTTGAATCTTGGGCGAGTCTGTCTCAGGCATAGGGGCAAACTATCAGAACTGTCAGGCTCTGCAACCGGTGAATCGGTGATTCTCAGCCGCGATGCCGCCAAAGTCAGGATGTATTCTTTGAGTTTGCATTCGCGGGTTAGAACGCGCCCGCTCAAGATTCGTCAACTGAAGGGGATCCATGCCAGACGGCACATTCGACATTGCGGTGATAGGGGCAGGAATCATCGGGCTTTCGACCGCCATGAACCTGAGTGAAAAATTTCCGCGGCTGCGAGTTGGCGTCATCGAAAAAAGTTCGACGGTAGCATCGCAGCAGTCTGGCCACAACTCCGGCGTGATCCACTCGGGGATTTACTATAAGCCGGGTTCGTTCAAGGCCCGGTTTTGCGTGGAAGGACGGGCGTCCATGGTCCGCTTCTGCGAAGAGAACGACATCCCGTTCGAACGGTGCGGCAAGGTGATAATCGCCACGCGCGAAGACGAGTTGCCCAGGTTGCGGGCGCTCCACGAGCGAGGCGCCGAAAACCAGGTCGAGGGCCTACAGCTCGTGTCAGGTCAACAGGTTCGGGCGGAGATCGAACCACACGTAGACGTAATCGAAGCCCTGTGGGCGCCCAACACTGGGATAGTCGACTATCGAAAAGTGTCCGGCGCCTACGCGCAACGGCTTGGCGAACTGGGCGGGACGATCAAGTTCAACTCGAAACTTCGACGTGTACTGAGGCGGCGGGGCGAGACGGTCCTCGAAACGAGCAGCGGCGCGTTTGTCGCGGCCCACGTCATCAACTGCGCCGGTCTACATGCCGACGTTGTAGCGGAGATGATGGGCGTGCGGCCGGGGCTGCGCATAATCCCCTTCCGGGGCGAGTACTACACGCTGATCAAGAGTCGTGAACACCTCGTTCGGGGACTGATTTATCCCGTCCCGAACCCCGAATTCCCGTTCCTCGGCGTGCACTTCACGAAGACGATGAAGGGGCTCACGGAAGCCGGACCGAATGCGGTGCTCGCCATGGCCAGAGAGGGGTACCGCAAACGCGACTTTAACCTGCGCGAATTCCTGCGAACCATCACGTATCCCGGCTTCTGGAGTCTATCGATACGTGACTGGAAGACGGGGGTGATGGAGATCAACCGTTCGCTGCGGAAGAGCGTTTTTGTGAAAGACCTTCAGCGAATGATTCCGGAGGTACGGAGCGAGGACCTTGGATCGGGCGGATCGGGAGTCAGGGCGCAGGCAGTGGACCGAAAAGGCAACCTGCTGGACGACTTTCGCATCGAGAGATCCGAGGGCGCCATTCACGTACTCAACGCGCCTTCGCCGGGCGCTACTTCGTCGTTGGTCATCGGCCGCTACATCGGAGACATGGCAACCGAGGCGTTTTCGCTTTAACGTGACGCGGCAAATCCGGCCGAAGGCCGTAGGCGGCCGTACGCCCCAGAAAGCACCCAGTTTGAGGCGATCTAGAACTGTGTGTAGAGGGAATGGGACCTGGGAGTCGGCGCTATCTCGTCGGGACCAAGCCGGATCACCTCTTTTCGGTAGATCTGTATGCGCTGTGATCCATAGTCCGGCACATACATGCGGCCATCGTCCCCCACCGTCACGGACACCGGCCATCGAAAACGTTTCTGCGGTTCGATCGACGTCATTTCGCGCAATCTCATTGCCATCATGTTCGTGATCATGTAGTTGCGTGCCTGATCCGACAGTGTGGCGTCGCCGATGAACTTCTCCACAAACAGGCCGGCGGAGTTGAACACCTGCACCCTGTGATTCGCCCAATCCGCAACGAAAATATCGCCGTCTCGGTCCACTGTCACCCCGGTCGGCCGATTGAACTGCCCGTCGTCCGAACCGGACTCGCCGATGGTCATCACATGGCCGCCGTCAGGGTCGAGTTTCTGGATGCGGTCGTTTCGCCAATCGCAGACGTAGGTGAATCCCTCTTCGTCCACGCTGATTCCCCATGGCATGTCGAATTCACCTGGGCCCTGTCCGTAGCTGCCCCATTCCGAGATGAAGGTCCCGTCTTCGGTGAATTTCTGGACCCGATGATTCCACGCGTCGGCAACGACCAAATTGCCGTCGGCGTCCATGGCAATACCGGACGGGCGGTTGAGTTCCCCCGGCTTCGTTCCGGAGGCGCCCCACTGTGCAATGACCTCACCTTCCGCAGTGATTGCGCTGATCATGTCTCGGCCCTCGTCCGAAATCCATAGTCGCCCCTGGGAATCGCTGATCATCGCGGCAGGCCATACGAATTGGCCGGCGATACTGAAACCGCCTCCCACTGGCCCGCCGCCGCCAGTCAGATTGAACGCTCCCTTGTCCTCGTCGTTGAACGAAAGTCTGCGCACAAAGCACAGGCCCTCTCCTCTGCACAATATTAGGAGGTCGCCTTGATCCCATAAGACAACCGCAATCGGCGTGTTGGTCAGCCGCCGCATACCAAGTGTCTTCTCATACTTGAAACCGACGCGGAGCAGACCGAAAGGTCTTTTTTGTTGTTTTGGTTTGATCGTAACCATGTCAGTATCCGTGGTTAACCTGTGGTATTTGCGAACAGGGGGAGCTTTTCAAAGTTCCCGCCGACGATCGGCGAAGACGGTATGCCGAGCCAATTTTCCAGTACCGACGCGTACAGCCCCCGAAAGTCGTTGGTGTGTCTCAGGTCCCCGGTGTCGTGGTCAGCCGGGTCAAGCGACGGGTACTCGCCGTGCAGGCCGCCACTTACCGGTCTGCCCAGAACAAACGCGCCGCCCCCTGCCCCGTGGTCGGTCCCGCTATTGTTGTCCCTGACACGCCGTCCGAACTCAGTGAAGACCATCACCACCACGTTGCTGTCCGCATCGTGCTCGCGCAGGTCATCAAAGAAATCTCCAAGGGCGCCCGAGAGATCGGTCAGGAGCTTGGGGTGCGTCGGGACCTCGTTTGCGTGGGTGTCATAGCCGCCATGCTGCGTATAGAAAACACGGGTGCCGAGATCGGCCAGATGGACGCGGGCGACGTCCCGCAGACTGGTGGCGATGGGATTGGATGCGTACTCGACCGTGGACTCGTATAACTCAGGCGCCCGTTTCAACTGGTCGGCGCCCCTCAGTACGTCGATCCCGGTCCGGGCGAGGTAGTCCGTCACCGGGCCGGAACCTATCGCCGGC
>JAKZUY010000157.1:0-7641 GCA_047516345.1 Dehalococcoidia bacterium
GCGTCGAGGGCGCGAATCACCTCCTGCCGCACTTCGGCAGGCCCCCTCGCGTAAAGAGTTTCAGGGTTGTTGATGTTTCCGACGAGCCTGATGCCGTTCCCCACCGCCGCCACGGCCTCTGCCGGATTATTCTTGGAATCGAAGTGAAAAGCGGCCATGCCCGACTGGGCGATGTATGGCATTCGATCCACCGTCTTGCCGCAAATGTGCAGAATCAGCGGCACGTTGAGCCGCTCCACCATCTCCTGGTGAATCTCCAGCAGGAATCGCCTATAGTACTCGCCGCTCACGAGGTCCCCGGTGGCGTGATCGGGGAACGTGAGCACGTCGACGCCGGCGTCGATTTGCGCCTGGCCGAACAAGACCGATATCTCCTTGAGTTTGTGCATCGAACTCATGACTTCATCGGGGTCGTCGATCGTCGCCAGCAAAAACGGCTCAACTCCAAAGACGTGATAGGCGAGTGTCCACGGACCCATCGTCTTGCCGATGATGGCCACGTCATCGCCCACTTCCTGGCGAATGATCCGAATGGAGTCGGTCACGGCCCGGTTGTCGGGATGCTCCAGAAAGCCGGGCGGTATTCGCACGTCGGCAGGACCCTTCCAGATCGGATTGGCCATGCGCACGGTCGGCCAATTGTCTTTTTGCTCCCATTGCATGTCGCAACCGAGGGCGGAGGATTCCTGAATGATAGAAAAGTACGGTTGAACCGAGTCAAAGCCCAGTTCGGTGTGACCCGTAACGGCTAGACGCGCATTCAGTTCAGGATTGCGGCAGGCGTCAGGGAAGGGTGCGTCCACGAGATCCATCAACTCAACCGTTGCCACGCTGGTGGGATTGGACACGGGGGGCCTGTCGACGGGCCGCCCTGCGAGGGCGTTGAGGACCCGTTCTTTTGGTGTCATTTTGTGGGTTACTGCCATCGCAATCGCTCCAGCCTGTGTGGTTGCAACACGGGATCGGCCCGCTCCGGGCGTTCAGGTCTGTGAGAATCCCAATGTTTGGGTGGTCATCTGTCCGGCGAGTTCCTCGGAAGCAAGCATATTCTCTATGGCGCTGACGTTTCGGGCAAAAGGCAACATAACCCTCGCCATTTCATCGTGGCGAGCATTGTCCGGAAAAACGAAACTGTCGGGGGCGACGCGCTCGCACTCGCCGTACCTCATGTATCCGCCGACCACGGCCCGTATGCGGGATTGTGGGCGCGGGGCCGCGCCGGCAGCAGAGACTGTGTAGACGTACTTGTCCCCCTGTTGCCCGCCGGTCACCGTGAACGTGAGCCTGGTTTTTGTGTCCGGCGACGTGATCGGTCCATCGGCAGGAGCGATCGACGGGTCCTTTTCCACGGCCTCGGTAAACAGAAAGCGCAGCGGCTTCTCAAATATCGACTCGGAAGGGAACACGGCTTTATCGTGCGTGCCATCGACCGGAGTCAGGCCTCCGAGGGCGACCAACCGATCGCGTATCTGCTCAACGCGGCCTTCGATTCCCGGGACCCTGCTGAACGACCAGACGGTAACGACGTTGCCGCGGTAGTACAGGCCCACCGTCACTTCTCTGAAGTGGGGGTCCATCGACACCAACTCCAGGCAACGGCCCAGTCGTTTTATGGCGTCCTTAACTGTTGGCTGTGTCTTGGTTTGCGTCATTTTCTAATCCCTCGTGTCCCGCACGGTTTCGACGAGCAACTTGATGTGCTCCGGGTCGGTACCGCAGCACCCGCCGAGGACGTTGATCGGCATCTCCGCCAACTTCGCATAATTTTCTGCCATGAATTCCGGCGACTCGGGATAGCAGATTTCGCCTTTGATGATGGACGGAATTCCGGCGTTTGACTGAATGATCAGGAGATCGTCCGTCACGGCGCGCATGATGGCTCCGAGCTCCAGCATTTTTACGATGCCGTTGCCGCAGTTCGTGCCGACTATATGTGCGCCGGCTTCGCTCAACTCTGCGACGGCCCGTTCCGGCGTCACTCCCATCATCGTGAAATAGCCGCGCGGCCCCTTGTCAAACACCATAGTCGACATCACGACCAGTTCGGTGTTCTCGCGGGCCGCCCGCACGGCGGTGGTCGCTTCCTCAATGGCCATCTGCGTCTCGATCACGATGGCGTCGGCGCCGCCTTCCGCGAGGCTGGTGATCTGCATGGCGAACGCGTCGTACATCTCCTGTTCCGACACTTCACCCAACGGCTCCATGAACTCGCCGGTTGGACCTACCGAACCGACTACGAACTTACCCATTGGTGCTACCGAACTTGCGTGTTCGGCCGCCAGACGATTGAGCTCCTGAACGCGGTCGCCGACTCCGTACTTCTGGAGCATGAATTTCGAGCCGCCGAACGAGTTGGTCAGGACCATGTCGGCGCCTGCAGCGAAGTAATTCGCGGCCATCTGTTGCACGATGTCCGGTGACTCGGCGTTCATCATTTCCGGAGATCCGCCCGGTTCGAGTCCGCGATCTTGCAGGTAAGTTCCGGTGGCGCCGTCGAGCAAAAGGATTTCACCGGCGCCGAGCCGCGTGAGGATTCCCTGGTTATATTCGCCGTTTGTTTCCATGTTGTTCACTAGGCCCGGAGGCCCGCCTCATTCGGTAAACCAATGATCTACGGCCCCCGGAGCACACTCGCGGCTGCCTGCTTGATGAAGGTCCCTTATTCGCGCCACAAAGTTGGCGGGCTTCCCGGAGTTGTAACGCGCGGCCGCCACCCGTGCCGCTTCGTCCGCGCCACCTTCAAATTCGCTGAACGGCCCCCATTCCCAACCATCGAGATACTCATCGCTCCCCGCGCTGCCGTCGAACATCGCGATGCTGTCCACTGCCTCCTGAAACCCGGGGTCAAGCGGCATCGACACCGATTCGTCCCCGTCCTCGGCCTGCACCTGGACAGGAATCTCTTTCCAGTACATCACTCTGATTTGGGCCACCGCGTTCTTGCCCCTCCAACTGTGAAATTGCGCGGTATCAGCCTCAATCGTAGCATTCGACGGAAACTCACCCTGGCGACAGGGCTCGATTTCAGCGAATCGGTCGAGTTATCACGCGGCTGAAGCCCAGGCTGCTATCGCTTGGCGGGAACGGAGAAGCGACTTCAGGGGCGATGCCAAATCGGATTTGATCTCGATGGCAAGGGGGCCGTCGTAACTGGATGCGTCAAGCGCGTCGAGAAAACTGAACAGCGCCTGTTCGGACAAGACGCCTTCGAGCAGGCCGTAGTGCACATCTGACTTACCGTCGTTGTCGTCGACGTGCACATACCCAAGACGATCTCCTAGCATGCGAACCGTGGCGGCAGGGTCCTCCCCCGTAAGAAGTAGGTGGCCGAGGTCCAGCAGGGCATACAGACCATCCGAACTGGCGGAATCCAGCAGCCGTATCGTCTCGTTGTAGTCTCCGAGGGCGTTGCCGGGTGACGGCTCGACGCACAGTTTCATTCCAAGCCGAGCCGCTTCGTCGCCCAATCTCGACATCGACCGGACGTACATCTCCGCGTCGCCGACCCGCGACGGAGGCGTCACCATGTAGGCCGTCTTCGCGCCTAACGACGCGCCCCGTTTGAGCGCGTCAACGAGGCAGGGCAGGGCGGAATCGGCGTCATCCGTCGCCAACGAGTCCAGGGTAAGTCCACTGGGCAAGGGCGCAGGGGTTATACCAACGCAAGTGACCGTCAATCCCGCGTTGCGTAGGTAAATCTGTCCGATACCCTCCCAACAATCCGTGCGCAGATCGACCAAGTCGAATCCCAAGCCACGCAATCGGTCCAACGACTTGGCGGGCGGACCCGTCAGGCACCACGCGCACGCCGACATTTCGGGTACTGTCCGCATTAAGACTCACTAACGAATCGGAGCCAGTTAATCGCGGCTCCGAAGCGCCGATATCGTACCAGTGATTCGATGCGCGCCAGCGTAATAACGTGGCCCCCGGGGGCCATCCCGACCATTCATCGGCATATAATCGGCCGGCCCCGTGCGCCGATATTTCAGTATCGTGAAGGCGCGAAAGGGTCATATTCGGTCAAATTAACACATAAAAAACAGGGCATTGCACATGAAAGCAGGATTCATAGGGCTCGGAAACATGGGCCAGGGAATGGCGGACAACCTTCTCCGGAATGGCGCCGATCTGGTCGTGTATACGAGAACCCGCGCCAAGGTCGATGCCATGGCCGCCAAGGGCGCCACCGCCGCCGCCTCGCCCGCGGAGGTGGCGAAGCGTTGCGACATCGTCATGGCGTGCCTCGACAGCGTGGAAACCACGCGAGCCATCTTCATGGGGCCGGACGGGCTCTCCGAAAACGCCAGACCGGGAACGTTGCTTGTCGATCACGGCACCGTTGACCTGGCGACGTCACGGGATTGCTCCGCCGCAGCCGAGAGAGTCGGCGCACAGTTTCTGGACGCTCCCATCAGCGGAGGACCTCTCAGAGCGGCCGACGGTACCCTTTCGATCATGGTTGGGGGCGAAGCCGCCGCGTTTGAAAAAGCGAAGCCATTCTTCGAAATGATGGGCGCGAACGTTCGGCACATGGGACCGATCGGCGCAGGCACCGCAATGAAGTTGATCAATCAGACCCTCGTCGCAATCCACTCGGTGGCGGCGGCGGAAGCATTCGCACTTGCGGACGCAGCCGGCGTGGACATCGAACTGGCCGTCGACGTACTCAGCGTGAGTTGGGGCCAAAGCACTATGGTGGAACGGAACGGCCCGATAACTGCGGCGCGGGACTTTGAAAATTCTGCCGCGCCCGCTCGCAATCTCGTGAAGGACATCGGCATCATCACGAAATTGGCCGACGACATGAAACTGGCGATGCCAACTATGAGGGAATCTGCGAGAGTTTTCGACGATCTCATTGCGGATGGATACACCGAAGGCGACCCTTCGGCGGCGTTGCTTGTTCTCGAACGCAGGGCCGCCGCATTAGCCAACAGTTAAGGAAGGAGCGGGGCGCAACGCGGTAACCGCAGCGCCTCGAACGGACGACAAGAATGAGCAATTACAACATCGCCGTCATCAGAGGTGACGGGATCGGCAAGGAAGTGGTCGGCGAGGGCCTTAAGGTACTCGACGCAGTTGGCGTAAATGAAGGCATCTCATGGAACTTCACCGAGTTCCCGTGGGGTTCCGACTACTACCTCAAGCACGGCACTATGCTGCCGGCGGACGGGGTGGATCAGCTCGCGAGCTTCGACGCCATCTTTTTCGGCGCCGTCGGGCACCCCGAAATTCAGGACCACGTCACCCTGAACGGCCTGCTCCTGCCCATCCGCAGGACTTTTGACCAGTACGTTTGCGAAAGGCCGTCGGTGCTCTACCCCGGTGTGGAGTCTCCCCTGGCCGGAAAGAAACCTTTCGACATCGACCTTGTCGTGGTCAGGGAAAACACCGAGGGCGAATACGCCAACGTGGGCGGATTTCAGTACGAGGGCTTCGCCGAGGAGGTGGCGATACAGACGGCCGTGTTTACCCGCCGCGGCACGGAGCGGGTTGTTGAGTACGCATTCCAACTGGCCCGACAGCGCGGAAAAGAGAACCGGGTTACATCGATCACGAAGTCGAATGCGCTTGGGTTCGGAATGGTGTTGTGGGACCGAACGTTCGACATGGTCAGGGAACGGTACCCGGACATCGAGACCGACTCCATGTTGATCGACCGCGCGTGTATGGAGATGATCCGTGCGCCGGAGCAGTTCGACGTAATAGTTGCGTCAAACCTGTTCGGCGACATCCTCACCGACATAGGGGCGATGGTCACCGGCAGCATGGGCCTCGCCCAGAGCGCAAACCTGAACCCCGGCGGTAACGGCCCGTCGATGTTCGAACCCACGCACGGCACGGCGCCCGACATTGAGGGGAAAGGCTTGGCAAACCCGATGGCCCAGATCCTGACCGGGGCCATGATGCTCCGGCACCTCGGGGAAGAACACGCCGGGGACCTTGTCGAACAATCGGTCTTGCGCGTACTTGCCGAGGGTGAGATTCTTACGGCGGACTTGGGCGGCAATTCGAGCACGTCAAGCGTCGGGGACGCCATAGCCGGCGGCATATGAACCGTAGCGAAGCGATGAAGAGATGCGTGGAACGCCAATGAACCCATTCGAGCGATATCCCATAGGCGCCACCGGCGTCACGGTGACCAGGCTCGGCCTCGGAACCGCGCCGTTTGGTGGCGACACGCACGCAGACGGTCTGTACGGCGGCGTTGAGTTCGACGAGTCGCAGCGGATCGTCGGCGCCGCGCTCGAGAGCGGAGTGCGCTACTTCGATACCGCGCCCCTCTACGGTGTCGGACGCAGCGAGGTCCGGCTTGGCCTCGGACTGGCCGGCAGGGACCGCGAATCGCTGACGATCTCGACTAAGGCCGGGCGGGTACTGAATCCAGTCGACGACCAGCTTCGCGGCCCCGAAATGCTGCCAGAGTTGATACCGGAGTTCGACATGACACGCGACGGTATCTTGCGGTCGCTCGACGAAAGTCTCAATCGATTGAACACCGACCGGGTCGACATCCTCTATCTACACGATGCTGACCAGGGAGGGCTCGAACGTGAGTCGATTGAGACTGCGCTGCCGACGCTGCTAGAGCTTAAAGAGGAGGGAGTAGTGAAGGCGATCGGCTGCGGGATGAACGAATGGGAGATGACGGCGCGGTTCGTTCGGGAGTTCGATCTCGACATCATCTTGCTCGCCGGCCGTTACACGTTACTTGAACACGGCGCGCTCACGGAGTTCCTGCCGCTCTGCATCGAACGAGGCGTGAAGATCGCTGTCGGCGGTCCCTACAACTCTGGCATCCTCGCCAGAAATCTGGATGGCCCGGTCTCATACGATTACGAACCCGCGCCCGAACACCTGGTCAATCGGGCGAGAGCGTTGAACGCGGTGTGCGAACGAAACGGGGTGAACCTCAAGGCCGCCGCTCTCCAGTTCGTTTTGGCGCATCCTGCCATCGCCACGGTAATACCCGGTTCTTCAAACGTGGGCGAGTTGGAACAGAACATTCAAATGGTTAAAGCCCCAATCCCTTCGGCCCTCTGGGACGAACTTCGATCGGAAAACCTGATCCCGCCTGATGCGCCGACCCCTTGACCGAGGTCGCCGCTTTGCCCGTCGCCGTCCCCTGGTAATGGCAGGACCCTCGCGCTACCCACGGCGCCCCGAGAAACGTGGTCGGCCGACGCGTTCCAATCCCGCCTCCTGACAGGCCGTAGCGGATTCATCGCAAGAACCAATCAGAATGGCAATCCGTGGATTGAAGGCCGTCATCTTTGACCTTGACGACACTCTGACAATTCATCAGGCCGCGTACGACGATTCCCACCTGGTCATTGCAATGGAATTCGCTTGCCGCCACGACATCGATCCGCCCGGGGTCGCGTCCAGCATGTCGGCAACTATTCGCCGCGCCGGGGAAACGACTCCGCAGTCAGATTTCCTGCGCAGGATAGGAATCGGTGGACGCGACCTGTTATGGGGAGAAGCCGGAACCGAACAGCCTGAATTGGCCGACATATCAACTTGGATGAACGATTTTCGCGTGTCCTCGTGGCGATCCGTTCTCCAGACCCACGGCATCGATGATGTGCCCCTCGCAATCAGGCTCGCCGAGCAATTCCCCGACGAGATGTGGCG
>JAKZUY010000158.1:0-4184 GCA_047516345.1 Dehalococcoidia bacterium
TTCGCGGAAGCGGTCGATCCCGCGGGCGTGAAGGTGGCGATCAAGCCGAACGGCTAACAACCCCGGCCCGCGCTGAGATGAAACTGGCGGCCGCGCCCCGTGGCAAGGAGTAAGGCGGGTTTGAAGTGCCTGTTTCTAATGTCTCCTCTCAAGAGTCGGGCCGTACACGGCGCGACGATTTGCGACGTCATTCTTCCCGTCAACACGTAATGCGGCGCCAAATCCCGTCATTCCCGTGAAAACGGGAATCTGGAGGCACTGGTCCCCATAGGTTTCGAGTTTAAGAAACAGGCTCTTCAAACCCGCCATGGCACCGTGTGGCAACCGTCGCCCCGGCAGGCGTAACTGCGCGGCCAGCCAAACGCCGCTCAACCGTTAATTGATGCGGGAAGCGATCAGGTTACCCATCTGGCGGGTGTTGAGCGTTTCGTCACCGGGCATAGCGATCTCTTTTGTTCGATACCCCTCGTCCAGGATGCCCTCGACCGCCGCCTCAACTGCGTCGGCTTCTGCGTGCAGGCCGAACGACCACCGCAGGAGCATTGCCGAGCTCAGGATTGCGGCCAGCGGGTTGGCAATCCCCAAGCCGGTGATGTCCGGCGCGGAGCCATGGATGGGTTCGTAGAGGTCGGGTTTTGCGCCTTTGCGCGGCTTCGGCGTTGCCGACGGGACGCGTGTCAGGGACGCTGACGGCAGCATGCCCATCGAACCGCCTATGACGGCCGCTTCATCGGACAAGATATCGCCAAAGGTGTTTTCAGTGACGATCACGTCGAATACGTTAGGATTCGTGACAATCTGCATCGCCGCGTTGTCGGCGAGCATGTGAATGAGCTCGACGTCCGGATACTCGGCGCCGAGTTCGGTGACGATCTCCCTCCAAAGCCGCGACGTCTGCATGACGTTCATCTTGTCGAGCGAGTGCAGCCTATTCCGCCGGGTCCTTGCCAATTCGAACCCGACGCGGGCCACGCGTTCGATTTCCTGCTCCGTGTACTTCAGGGTGTCCACAGCCCTACGACCGCGGCTCGTGTTCCACCGTTTCTTCGGTTTGCCGAAGTACAGGCCGCCTGTCAGCTCCCGAATGATGACAAAATCCACTCCCTTCAGCCGCTCAGGCCGGAGCGGGCTGCTGTGGATTAGCTGCGGGTACACCTTCACCGGGCGCAGGTTGGCGAAGAGCCCGAGGTTCTTGCGAAGTCCGAGTACACCGTCTTCCGGCCGTGACTCCGCCGCCGGGTCATCCCACTTTGGACCGCCGACTGCGCCGAGGAGAACGGCGTCTGAGGCGAGCACGGTCTGCATAGCCTCTTCCGGCAGCGGCGTTCCGTAGTCGTCCATCGCGTTGCCGCCGACGGCCGCGGGCATGAACTCGAACTCGTGGCCGAAACGGTCCGCCACGGCGCCAAGAACCTTCACCCCTTCGGCCGTGACCTCCGGTCCGATGCCGTCACCCCCGAGAACTGCTATACGCGCTTGCACAGTTTGCTTCTCCTGTTATGCAAAATGGGTCAACCGGATGACCGGCTGCCGATTAACCGACTCGGACGGCCGAGCGGGACGCCTCGAAAGCGGCTATGTCATCTTCGAGTTCGAGTGTCCTGCCGATGTCGTCCAGCCCCTTTAGCAGGGAGTCTTTTCGGTATTCGTCGATGTCGAACTGCCCGCTGAAACCCGACTCGTCCGTCACACTCTGCGACTCCAGGTCGATCGTGATTCGATACCCGTCTTGCCGGAGCGCCCTCGCCATCAAGGTGTCGACCTCGTCTTCGCTAAGGACGACGGGCAGCATGCCGTTCTGCATGCAATTACTCCTGAAAATGTCGCCGAAACTTGTCGCGATCACCGCCCGAAAGCCGTACTCGCCAAGGGCCCACGGCGCGTGCTCCCGGGACGAACCGGAGCCGAAATTGCGCCCGGCGACAAGAATCGAAGCGCCCTCGTACTCCCGGTCGTTGAGCACAAAGTCGGGATTGGGGACCCCGTCTTCGAGGTATCGCCAGTCGAAAAACGCGAACTCGCCGAAGCCGGTTCGCTCGATGCGCTTGAGAAACTGCTTGGGAATAATCTGATCGGTATCGACGTTCGCCCGGTCGAGCGGCGCGGCCAGCCCCGTCAATTTCGTGAAAATTCTCATACTGTCTCCCGATCCAGTGTGCGTTTGGAACGCGCCGGGCCCATCGCCCGCGCGGTGATCATTCGGTCCGGTCGCGTCCACTGGTCCGAATACCGGCGCGTGATTTTCCAACACGGCCGCCAAGGCGCGGGGTTGATTTGCTTTTACGCTCTTGCCGCGCCTGCTGTATCAGGTCGAGTTCGGGAGGCGGGGGAGTGTAGACGAAAGGACCCGCCTTTGCGTGCCGGGCTTCCTGCCGTAAGTGGAGCGCGGTCGTCATCAATATGGCGAACACACCCGCCAACCCAAAAAAGACGTCTGACCACACGGTCGTCTGCAGCGTCGAGATCACCCCTTCGATGGTGTCACCGGGGGGGAAGTAGACCCTTTGCACGAGTATCGGGTTGAATATCAGCGCTGCCCCCCACGCAATGGCCCAGATATACACGATAGCGGGGACCTTGCCGACGCGTTTCCAGTCCTCGGTTTCGTTGACACTCGCGGACGGATCGCTGGCTTTGAATAGTTCCATAATCGCCTGAGCCGGTCTGACGATGTTGACTATCGGGACAAAAAACCAGATGACCGAGGAGTCCGGCGAAAACCGCTGGCCGGACGACTTCAGAGTCGGCAAGTTCCGGCTTGCGCGATGAATCACCGTGGAGAACGGGAACGAGATTACGATGAGCGCCACGATGAGGCCGGCGAACATCAGGTTGCCCCGGTCTTTGCGGCTGTTGAATCCTCTTTGGGCATCGACGACCCGCTGACAGGGTTCCGTAAAGGTGACGACCTCTTCAACCGAGTCGCACCTGATCCCCTCGAACTTCGAATACGCGATCACCGTCGCGGGGAATATGTCGCCCGGCGGGGGAGTCGTCAGTCCCGTGTCGGACAGTTCTTCCAGATAGCTGGCGGTCTGGTTGTCGTTGAACGCCAGCGCTAACGACAGCACTGTCCACACGCCCAGAAAGGCAATGAGCCAGCGCAGCGTCTTCCAGTTCGACTCGTAGCTGTACGGGTCGAACCGCGCGCGCATCGCTTGATCGAGGTCATCTCTACCGCTTACGCGCCGCATTGCGCCGCGAACGCGGCCTCTTTCCTTGCCATCGCCGCCGGGCGTTGAAGTTCGAACCACGACTCAGTCCTCCAGGTCCCAATCGCTGATATCCACGAAGTGGCCGGCGGTCCCTGCCGCGGCCGCCATCGCGGGGCTTACCAGGTGCGTGCGCCCTCCCTTGCCCTGCCGGCCTTCAAAGTTCCGGTTGGACGTGGACGCGCACCGCTCGCCCGGGGCCAGAATGTCGGGGTTCATACCGAGGCACATGGAGCAGCCCGACTCGCGCCATTCGAATCCCGCGGACTTGAAAACCTCGTCAAGCCCTTCCCGTTCCGCCATGAGCTTTACCGTCGTCGAGCCGGGCACGACCATAGCGCGCACGCCCGGCGCAACCATCTTGCCCCTGACTACCCGTGCCGCCGACCGCAGGTCCTCCAACCTCCCGTTGGTACAAGAGCCGATGAACACCCGGTCGATCGGTATCTCCTGAATCGGCGTGCCGCCGTTAAGGCCCATGTACTCAAGCGCCCGGGCGGCGTTCTCCTGATCGGCAGGGTCGTCGAAGTCGGCAGGGTCCGGCACCGAGTCGGTGACCTTGGCGACTTGGCCGGGGTTAGTCCCCCAACTGACGTATGGCGCCAACTTCTCGCACTCGACCACAACGGTCGAGTCGTACTCTGCGCATTCGTCGGTGACGATCGACCGCCAGTAGTCGACCGACTCGTAGAAGTCCTGCCCTCTGGGAGCGTGGGGACGCCCTTCAAGCCATTCGAACGTCGTGTCGTCAGGCGCGATCATGCCTGCGCGGGCCCCGCCCTCTATGGTCATGTTGCAGACCGTCATGCGGCCTTCCATGTTGAGATCGCGAATTGCTGGGCCGGTGTACTCGAATACGCGGCCGACCCCCCCGGCGACGCCCAGTTGTCCGATGGTCGCGAGGATCATGTCCTTCGCGCCTACGCCGATGGGCAGGTCTCCGGCGAACCGCACCTCCATCGTCTTCGGCCT
>JAKZUY010000159.1:0-2782 GCA_047516345.1 Dehalococcoidia bacterium
GATCGGGTTCACCACGCCGCACGAGATGCCGTGCCCGGCAAGCGTTTCCGCAGCCTCGATGGCGGCCGAAACCGGCTTGCCCAACGCAAAGATCACGACGTCGCTGCCCTCGCGTACCACTGATCCCTTCCCGATCGGCAACTCTTTAAGTTCGCTGTCGAGCGGAGCGCCGGTAGCCGCGCCCCGCGCGATGCGGATGGCGAACGGGCCTTCGTGTTTGTATGCGGTGTATACCAGATGCTGCAATTCGTTTTCGTCCATCGGCGCCGCAACGACTGCGTTGGGGAGGCATCGCAGGTACGAAATGTCGAACGCGCCGTGGTGCGTCTTGCCGTCCTCACCGACGATGCCAGCGCGGTCGGCAATCAGTTTGACCGGCAGATTCTGTATGCAGACGTCGTGGACAACCTGGTCGAACGCGCGTTGCAGGAACGTGGAGTAGATCGAGACGAAGGGGTTGAGGCCGTTCGACGCCATTCCCGCCGCCATGCTGACGGCGTGCTGTTCAGCAATACCGACGTCGAAGACCTTGTCCGGGAATTCGGTCTTCAGTTCCGCCAGTCCGGTACCCTCGAGCATCGCCGCGCTGATTCCGACAACGGAACTGTCGCGGCGCATGAGCTGGCCGACTGTCTGGGCGAAGACCTTCGAGTAGGTGGGGGCGCCGGAACCGTCTCCCAGCGGCGAGCTCGGCTGGTGGAACTTGACGGGATCGTCCTCGGCGGGCTCGTATCCGTGGCCCTTGTGCGTCACCACGTGGATAAGAGGCACAGAGCCGGTTGGCGTTCTGGCTTGCCGCAAGGTCTCTTCGAGCTGCTTGAAGTCGTGGCCGTCCACGGGGCCCAGGTAGTGGAATCCCATCTCGGTCCAGAACATGGTGGGCACGATTAGACCCGCGAGTCCGGTATTGAACCTCTTGACGAGCCGGTACATCAACTCGCCGGTCGGCACCTTTTTCGAAAGGGCCTTCATACGCCCGATCATGGAGTTGAATTCAGGGTGAGTGATCAGGCGCTTGCGCCAGTTGGTAAGGAATCCGATGTTCTCGGAGATCGACATCCCGTTGTCGTTCAGGACGACGATGAAGTTTTCTGGTTTGAGGTGCGCGATGTTGTTCAACGCTTCGAAGCTGGAACCCGAGGTCATGGCCCCGTCCCCAACGACCGCCACGGTCCAAGAGTTCGTCCTGCGGTTCGAGGAGGCTTCGGCGATGCCGAGAGCGATTGAAAGTCCGGTCCCGGCGTGGCCCGCGCAGAGTGTGTCGTGGAGACTTTCGAGAGGCTCCCCGAATCCGGAAAGGCCGCCCTCGAGACGAATGTTCTGGAAGTCGTCGCGCCGCCCGGTTATCAGCTTGTGCGTATAGGTCTGGTTGGTCGTGTCCCAGACGATGCTGTCCTTGGGGCTCTCGAAGATGCGGTGTAGCGCCAGGGTGAGTTCGACGACGCCCAGATTCGAAGCCAGGTGGCCGCCGCGTTCCGTTATCACGGAGATGATGGTGTCTCGCGCCTCTTGAGCGACTTGCTCCATTTCCTCGCGAGTCAGCGTTCTCAGGCTGCTCGGTTCATCGATCCGGTCCAATATACGGCCGGTCATGGAGGACCTCCCTGCGGAGTGTCAGTTGAAACGTTGGAGTAACCGCGGCGAAGACGCTCGGAACACCAAAACTCAACCTATGTGGCGCCTGACCAGTCGTCAAGCGCGGAGACTCGCCTGTTGTTGCCATTACTGCGATGCGGACGCAGCGACGCCCGGCAGTTAATTATACGTTGGACGGCTCAAAATCTGCCGGGGCCTCCGGAGACTATTGAGAACCCGACCCTCGTACCCCCTTCGATGTGCCGAGACGAGGCGATCACCTGCGACTACCCGAAGGATTGAATACGAAAAGCAAGGTGCGTACAAATCCATTAATGCGACCTGATGGCCACCAAAAGAAAAGCCGGAAAGACGCCGGTGCGGATGATGCACGGCGCGTAGATTCACACGTTTACCGGGGCGGCTTCCGCTTGTTGCGGGTGCGGTTCAGGCCCAGACTTTCAGCCGCAGGTTGCAGCGTTTCGTCCAACTCCACCGGAAACGTGATGTTGAGTCGCGCGCGCCGCTTTCTTGCCTCGTTGCTTTCCGAGGCGGGGGGAGTGCCCGAAACGTCCGGCCTACTTTTGTCCACGCCGCAGGGGGGTGTGCCCGATTTGTCCGCCATTCGGCTTTCTCGTGTCCCTTCGATTAAAGCGATATGCCCCGCGCGGTTGCAACTGTGTCGAGGTCCTTGTCGCCCCGGCCGCTCATGAGCAGGAGTACAACGTGTTGCGGCGTAAGGTCCGGCGCCATCTTCTTGAGGTACGCGATAGCGTGGGAGGGCTCGAGCGCGGGGATGATTCCCTCGCTTCTCGTGACGAAGTCGAACCCGTCCAGGGCCTCGGCGTCGGTGATTGAAACGTACTGCGCCCGCTCGGCGTCCTTCAGGTAGCTGTGTTCCGGCCCGACGCCAGGGTAGTCGAGGCCGGCCGAAATGCTGTGCGCCTCCTGGACCTGGCCGTCATCGTTCTGCAGCAAGTAGCTCATGGCGCCGTGCAACACCCCCGGCCTGCCCATGCTTATCGTGGCTGCGTGGCGGTCGGTCTCAACTCCGTCTCCCGCTGCTTCCACTCCAATCAACCCCACCTCCTCATCCGCCACGAACGCCGAGAACAGGCCCATGGCGTTGCTGCCCCCGCCGACGCAGGCGATCGCATAGTCCGGCAACCTCCCTGCCTGTTCCAGGATCTGTTGGCGCGCCTCCCGT
>JAKZUY010000160.1:0-4936 GCA_047516345.1 Dehalococcoidia bacterium
TCGAACCCTTCGCCCGATACCGAAGTCACGGTACCGGGTTCGACTTTCGGGATTGATCCTAGGAGCTCGCAGTCGAACAGCCTGAGCATCCCACCTTGATGCGTCGTATGCGCGCCCGGCCGGGGGTTCGAGCCGCGAACCAGGTTATAGACCTGTTCGGCCGGTTTTTGCCAGTCGATCCGGGCGTCCGCATCCTTGCACCACCCTTCATACGTGGCCTGCGTCTCGTCCTGCGCGATACGAGGGGCTTCGCCTCGCCTCACGAAGTCAACCGACTCCACCATCGCCTCCACCCCCAACGGAAACAGTTGGCCGAAGTAGAGAGAACCAAGGGTGTCGTCCGGGCCTATCGAAACGCGTTTCTGAAGCAAGACCGGGCCGGTATCGAGACCGTCATCGGGCCAGAAAATAGTTATGCCCGTCTCCGTCTCGCCAAAAATAATGGGCCAGTTGATCGAACTTGGACCGCGGTGCTTTGGCAGCAACGACGGGTGGTACTGAATGGTCCCGAGGCGAGGCGCTTCGAGGATTTCCGCCGGCACAAAGTCCGTAACGAAGGCCATCACGCAGAGATCGGCGCCTAGCGACCGGAAGTCCTCGATGGCCTTGGTCCGCCGCATTCTCCTGGGCTGAAACACGTCGACATTCAGTTCGACTGCGGCAGACTTGATCGGATCGACGGGGCGACCCTTCAGGTCCGGTGGGCAAAACACGCCAACCATCTCGTCCGCCCCATTCCGGGAAAGCGCCCTTAACACCGCTTCGCCGAACGCAGACTGGCCTATAAGTGCAATTCGCATGGCCCCAACCATACCGAATAATGCCGCCGAAGATGGGCGTGTGCCCCGTGTGGGTCCCCGATCGGTGTCATCGGTGTCAGGGAAGAAGGGTGATGGCCGGCACCGTTCCCGTATAAAACTCCGCAATTCCCAGCGTCACTTCGTTATTCCCGTGAAAAGAGTCCTTGGCGTAACTAGCTCCCCAAACGGTGATTCATCACTCCTTGTCACCCTGAGAGGCTGTGATTTCATTGCGAAATCTGCGATTATCAGTCTCAAATTAGCTTTAAAAACGGTCTCAATCAGACGGCTCCGGGGGATTTAATCACAGGCTCTGAGCGAAGCCGAAGGGTCTGGGTAAGAGCGGCGGGGCATGCCGTCAAGATGGCTTAGGTTCCTCGGCTGCGTTCGGAGTGACATGTGGCTGTTCGAAATGACATATGGGTGCTCGGAATGGCATGTGTCGAGGTTATGCAACCTATGTCGAAGTTACGCAAAGGTTTCTGAAAACGGGAATCTACGCCGGGGAAGACGGGTGAAGGCCGACGCCATCCGCGTATAACAATCCGCAATTCCCAGCGTCACCTCGTCATTCCCGTGAAAACGGGAATCTACGTCGGGGAAGCGCTCACTTCTGGCGGGGCCGGACTGCGTAGCCGGTCAGGCACAGATCCTGCAATGGACAGCCGTGGCAGTGCGGCATCTTTTTGCACGTTCGGGATCCGTGAGCGTCCAGAAGCGCGTGAAATTCGTTGAATAGCGGGGCGTCGGCCGGCAACAGGTCGGCAAAGAGACGCTGATAGTCGACGTACTTCGCGCCGCCGGTTTTCCAGCCGATCCGGTCGACGATCCGCCTCGTGTACGTGTCGATCACAAACGACGGCTTTCCTGCCGCGTACAGCACGATGTCGTCTGCGGTCTCTTCCCCGATACCCCAGATTTCCAGGAGCCGCTGTCGAAGCTCCGGGATGTCCAACGCCAGTAGCGCCTCCACCGAGCCGTCAAAATCTTCAATGACCACGGAAGCGAATTCCTGCAGTTTGCGGGCCTTGGTGTTGTAGTACCCGGATGGCCTGATGACCTCAGCCAACGAGCCGCGGTCCGCTTGTTGCAACGCCTGAAAGCTCCACAGGCCGGCCTCCTGCATGTTGCCCAAGGCCTTTTGCACGTTTCTCCAAGCGGTGTTCTGTGTAAGGATGGCGCCCGCAATGACCTCGAACGGTCCGTCCGCGGGCCACCAGTTTCGAGGGCCATAGGCAGAATGAAGCCGTTCGAAAACGGCCATCAGGTCCTGGCGGGTTGGGTTGACTAGTTCAACGTTCATAGGGGTTGTGGTGACGTGGATCCAGCGTGTTGGGCCCCTGCCGGAATATACTCGGGAAGGCAAGCGCCAACGAAGGACGGCGCGTCAAGGGGAAAGGCATGCACGCTTTTTTCAAACGGCTGGATTCGGAGCAGGTTGCAGTAGGTAGCCTTGTCTGTGTGGGTCTTGACCCCGATCCGAAACTCATGCCGGTCAGGAGCATATTTGATTTCAACCGCGCCATTGTGGACGCAACGGCCGGGCAAGTGTGCGCATACAAGCCCCAATTGGCCTGGTACGAGGCGCAAGGGTTGCCTGGCATCGCTGCGTTGGAGAAAACTGTCGAGTACATCCGGTCGCAGGCACCGGACATTCTTATCATAGGCGATGCCAAGCGGGGGGATATCGGCGCAGTCGCTTCAGCATACGCAAAGGCGCTGTTCGAGGTCTGGGGATTCGACGCCGCGACTGTAAACCCTTATCAGGGCATCGACACGATCAACCCGTTCCTGCGGTATCCGGGCAAGGGAATATTCGTGGTGTGCCGCACGTCGAATCCGAGCTCGGGGCAGTTTCAGGACCTGCAGGTGCAGAACGGTACAGGCCAGACCACGCTTTACGGTGTCGTGGCTGAGGCGGCGGAGTCGTGGGACCAATCCGGCAATGTCGGCATCGTGGTTGGCGCTACTGCACCGGACGAATTGCGGCTGCTCCGCCGCGACCACCCGGGGCTAACAATGCTTATTCCCGGAGTTGGCGCGCAGGGCGGGGACGTGTGGACTGCGATCGATGCGGGAATCAACCACTCCGGCCGAGGCATGGTGATTAACTCGTCAAGAGGCATCATCTACGCGTCCGATAGACGCGCCGATTTCGCCCAGGCGGCGAGGGACGCTGTTGAAAGGCTCAACGTAACGATCAATTCGGCTGTAGAGGAAACCCTGGCGGGCCGGGAAACGTCTAACCATCATGAGCCCCGTTAACCGCACGCCGTTCGCCCCGGGTGATCGGCTGACCCTCAGAAAGACACACCCCTGCGGAGGCAGAGAGTGGGATGTGTACCGGATCGGAATGGACATCGGATTGAAGTGCACAACATGTGGCCGACACATGATGCTCAGCAGGCGCGTTGCCGAGTTGCGGACCATATCGAGGACCCCAGCCAAAGCCGTTCAGGACGTCGCAAAGGCCTGATTCCGGCGGTCTGATCGATCGCCTGGCTTGACAGACGGCGGCGGCAGTTTCGCTCTGAACCATTAAACTTACACTCGCCGACGTTCCGATTCGCCGACCGGACAAATAATGCGAGAATAGGCAACGTTGACGCGAAGCCGTCGATGCTAATCGACGGCGTGGCGCAAGGAGACCGGACCATGATGGAGTTGGAAATCGACAGCATCAGGGTGAGCCTGCTGAATTATCAGCGTGTGGTGATTCTGAAAGAGAAAGAGGCGGATCGATACCTACCAATATGGATAGGCCCGAATGAGGCCGACGCCATCGCCATCAAGCTCCAGGAAGTGGCGGTGCCGCGTCCCCTCACGCACGATTTACTTCACAACGTGCTGGGAGAGTTGGGCGCGGAGATTCTACACATTCTGGTCTCCGGCCTTGACCACGAGACCTTCTTCGCCAAGATCATGATTTCGTTTGGCGAAAAGACGATTCCTATCGATTCCAGGCCATCCGACGCCCTCGCCCTGGCGGTCCGCGCACGGGTGCCGATATTCGCCGACGAGGACGTATTGGCCAAGGCCGGTGTCAAGCTCGATCAGGAAACTGGCGGCACGATCATCGGTTCACGGTCAGAGGGCGACTCCGGAGACAAACCACAGCAGCCGCTCAATCCGGAAGAACTGGAAAAGATGTCCGCGTTCTCCGATTTCATCGAGACCCTCGATATGGGAGGTATCGGTGAAAAGGGGGACAAGCCTGAAAACCAGGGTGACAAATAAGGGCGCTGCGCCAAGGGGTTCATGACAAGGCCAATAAGCATGATTACATGAGGCCCCGTCACCCGGCGGGGCCTCATTTCTTACACGGCAGTATCATCGCGAATGCGGTATTCGCTCGTTGCAGCCGCACACCGAAATCCGGTGTGCGGTGGACGGACCGACAGTCCGCGGGCCTGCCGAAAATACTTTGTGATAAACTACGCAATCGAATTCGGGAGGGGTCGTTTCCAGTTGCCTGGCCAACCTGAACCGCCCAAAATCAAGAGCACAATTCCGGGGTCCGGAGACGGTCATGAAGATGATTGGCCGAGTACCTTTGCCCTGCTTTTAAGACTCACGGGCATCGGCTGGTACGTGGCATTGTCGATAACCCTTGGAGCGCTCGGCGGGTGGTGGCTGGACGGGCGATTTGGAACGGGACCCGCGATAACGTTGGCTGGAACCGCGTTCGGAGTAATAGTTGCATTCACGGGCATGTTACGGATGCTAAGCGCCGCGAGCCGAGTATCCGATAATAGCCGTCAGCGCCAAACCGGGCGCACCGATGGCGAGAATAGAAACAGAGACCTGGAGCGGTGAAAGCACTTTTCTCCAATCCAAAGATTCTGGCAATCGCCATCATTGGCCTCGCCGCCTTATTGGTTTCCTTTGCGGGCGGCGCCCTCGGCGCGGCCTTTGGCGGCGGTTTCCTGGGAGGGCCGATTCCGGAGATCCAGCTTCCCGCCGAAAAGGTGGTCGGCCTCGGCTCATACGACGTTACGAACACGTCGATCATGTTGTGGGCAGCCGGACTCCTCCTCCTCGTCATTTCATGGCTTGCGACTCGCCGGATGCGGGAAGTCCCTACAGGTCTCCAAAACGTCATTGAGGTGATCGTCGAGTTCTTCGATTCGACGGCC
>JAKZUY010000161.1:0-2734 GCA_047516345.1 Dehalococcoidia bacterium
AGGCCACAGGGAGCTGTACACGGAGGTGGCCGATGAATTCTTCGTTCAGCGGGGCGCGCTGTGCCTCGGGAAGCTGCGGCTCGACGGCTTCGTATCGCTGGATGCCACGGACCGAGGCATCGTGACGACCAGGCCGCTCACGATCGACGGCGGCGAGCTGCACGTGAACGTTGACGCAGGTAACGGGACCGTCGCCGCCGAGGTCGTCGATGCGGAGACCATGGCGCCGCTGCCAGGCCTGTCTTTCGATGACGCTCAGCATCTATCGGGCGATCACGTCAACGGCAGGATAGGGTGGACCGGCGACGCCGGCCCATCCAGCGACCGGCCAGTCCGGTTGCGCTTTTCGCTCGACTACGCCAGCCTTTACGCCTTCTGGATGGAACGAGCGTAAACGTTCCAGCCTCCTCTTCAGCTAAAGCATGGCAGCCATGAAGATCACCGAAGTCGAGTTCATACCGCTCACGGCCACCACCTATGCGGGGCATCGAACATCCGCTCATGCAGGCCTGAAGGTCCATACAAATGAGGGCCTGACAGGAATCTGCCACGTATTGGAGTCCCACGGGGCCGCGATCAATGAAATTGCGCCTGTGCTCATTGGAGAAAACCCGATCAATAGTGAACGGCTATGGCAGTCGATGTACGCTTCCATCGGCAACCTGCGGAGAGACCAACGTGAAGTGGTCTCGGCCATCGGCGCCCTCGACATAGCGATCTGGGACCTCAAGGGCAAGATGCTGGAGACTCCGATACACCGGCTCCTGGGGGGTTACCGGAATGAGATTCCTGCCTACGCCGACGGCCGCATGGCAATCCGCACGCCCGAGCAGCACGCCGAGTGGTCTGCCCATTTCATCCACGACATGGGTTACCGCGCCACCAAGTATCACGTTATGGGCGAACCGCCCGACGAGATAGTCAAGACTGCGCGACTCATTAGGGAGGCGATCGGACCTGAGCCCCTGCTAATGATCGACGTCCACAAAATCTGGGACCCCTGGACAGCGGTCGAAACGGCCAGACGGCTGGAGGAGTACGGGGTCTTTTGGCTGGAGGAGCCGGTTTTGTGGGATGACGAGGTGGGCGGCATGGCTTTCCTGTCAGCCAACACCCGTATATCTGTTGCCGCCGGTGAGAGCGAATGCACCCTGTACGCCTGTCGAGACCTAATCGAACGGGGCGGAATCAAGATTCTTCAGACGGACATCCTGGGCGGAGGCGGTTACACGCCGTGGCTGAAAATGGCGGCCCTGGCCGAGGCGTTTCACGTCAAGGCTGCCCCGCACGGCGCCTCGTTCCCGGAGCTTCTGGCGCCCCTGATCGCAGCGCTGCCAAACGGGCTCATCGTCTCGGCCGGACCGGCGGGCGAAGAGACCGAACTCTGGTCGAAGCTGTATGCCGAGCCGCTGGACCTGCGTAACGGTACGTGCCACCTGAGGGAGCAGCCCGGGCTGGGTCTGGAGTTCGACGAGGATTTCCTCACCGCACACCGGGCCTGACGGCGCGTTCAGGACAGTTTCAGGCCGCCAGTGGCCGTCGCCTATTGCGCTTGACCGTTGCCGGAGGTCTCAGCCGCCGACGCAAAGGTCGCGGCAAGATCGCGCTCCGTCAGAACGGGAGAGGTCTCGTAGAGGAAACAACTCGCCGCACGGGAATCACCGGGCATGTACAGATCGGGAACCGTCGTCCAGCAGTCTTCCATTACCGCGGGGCAGCGATCGGCGAACTTGCACCCGTGTGACTGCCGCGCCTGACCGACCGAACCGATGTTGTATTCATCCCATCGCAACTTCGGGTCGGGCTGCGGAATGGACTCGACCAGCAGTTGCGTGTATGGGTGCTTGGGGTCCTTGATCACCTGCTCCACACTGCCGGCCTCCGCCACTGAGCCCCTGTACAGAATGATGATGTTTTCCGCCACCTGGTAGGCGGTTGTGAGGTCGTGCGTAATGTAGACGACGGCGATGCCCAGCTCGCGATTGAGTTGCCTGATGCTGTCCAGGATGGTGGCGCGTATCGAGGCATCCACCATCGACACAGGCTCGTCCGCCAGGATGATCCGCGGCTTCAACATCAGCGCCCTGGCCACCATGGCCCTCTGGCGCTGTCCGCCGCTCAGTTGATGTGGGAAGCGCCCCAGGGTCTCATCCGGGCGCAGGCCCACCGATTCGAGCGCCCCTTCGATAAGCTTCCTGCCCTCTGTTTTTGACGAGGCCAGTTTGAACTTGATCACGGGAGTCGTGAATATGTGGTCGATTTTGTAGAACGGGTTGTAGACCTCGAAGGGATCCTGAAAGATCGGCTGTATCTCGCGGCGGTACTCGGTTCGCTCGGAACGGGACATCTTTGCGACGTTCTTGCCGTTGTACAGGACCTGTCCGGACGTAGGCGCGACTATGCCCATGAGCAGCCGGGCTATCGTCGTCTTGCCACTCCCGCTTTCTCCTGCAATAGCGGTGATACCAGGCCTGTCGGACGAGATCGACAGCGATATGTCATCGACGGCGAGGGTGACGTTCTTGTTGAAGTAGCCGCCTCCGAACACTTTCGTAACTCTGCGCAACTCCAGCCCGGCGTTTTCAGTGGTCACGAACTCACCTCAGTTTCCGGGTAGAGATGGCAAGCGACATTACGCCCCGGATGCGCCTCGTGAAAGACTGGCGAGATCTCGGAGCAATGGTCCATGGCGGAGGGGCAACGGGGGTAGAAAACACACCCGGGAGGAAGGTTG
>JAKZUY010000162.1:0-8599 GCA_047516345.1 Dehalococcoidia bacterium
ACGCGAAAAAGTGATGCTACCGGGACATCTCCACGCAGGCGCTTATCACCTGGTGTGCGTCGGGGCGAACGATCGGGCGAAGAATCTGCTGATCAGTTCGGGAGACCCGTCGATAGTTGAGATCACCGGGCGGGTCAAGTAGGCGCAGGCCGTCGCCTGCGCCTGTGCGTGTTGGTATAGAGACTTGCCGGGATATTCGGGCACACCCCTGGCGAAGAAGTTGGGCATCAAACCGGGCGGTCGAGTCGTTCTGGTAGAGGCGCCTGACGGATTCGAAAACGATCTCGAGGGCCTTCCGGATGGCGTCTCGTTATCCCGGGATGCGGCGACAGCCGGTCAGGCAGACGTGATCGTACTGTTTACAAAGTCACGGTCGGAACTTGAACATCGTGTGCCGGACCTGGGTGACAGCGTGTTTCCTTCCGGCGGTCTGTGGATAGCGTGGCCCAAGCGGTCTTCCGGAGTGGCAACCGACCTTACGGAGGACGTGCTGCGCCAGGTTATATTGCCAACCGGCATGGTCGACAACAAGGTGTGCGCCGTTGACGACGTGTGGTCCGGACTGCGTTTTGTGTGGCGAAAAGAGATGCGCTCGCAAGGCCGGCCCGGCAAGGTTGTTCAGCGCCGCTGACCCCCTACCGCTATCGCCCACCGCCATCTTCCGCGGCGTCCGTCCGCCTTCATATATACGAAAACAGGTATGGGCAGCTCTGCGATGAAGTGGTGGGTGGCTTTTGTTGGCCGCAAGGCCGGACTAGAGCGGCCGCCGTACCGCTCAAACGCGGGGTAGCCGGGTGAGCCTGACCGCCGAATCATGATGGACGTATGTCTGGCCGACCGCGTCGATATGCCAGAGCCGCTCGAATCGACTTCGCGGCTCGATTCTGTCGCGGTAGGCGTTGCTGACTAACATCGCGATCACCGTCAATATGATTGCCGAGACAGCGATCGTAGCGACCAATCGAGGCAAGCCGGGGCGGCGTGTTTCGATCTGCACGTACCCCATGGGTCTTCCTGGCGAAAAGTCGGCTATGACGGCGTTTTGCGTAGGCGCTATGGCCAACGCGAGCAATGCGCCACCGAAGAGGCCGCCGAGGTGGGCCATGTTGTCGACACCGGATAGCGTGATACCCAACACGAAGTTGATGCCAACGATAAACAGAACGGACATCATGGCCTGTCGTCCCATCTGCCCCAGGACATGGCGGTTCAGCAACAAATAGGCGCTGAATGCGCCGACGATGCCGAATACAGCGCCACTTGCGCCCGCCCCTATAGGTGTGCTGTTGTAGATGCCAATGTCGGCCCAGTAGCTGAACAGATTCCCGAGCACACCTGCGACCAGGTAGATCGAGGCAAACGCAACGCTGCCGAAAATGCGCTCGACCATGCCTCCGAATATGAACAGTCCGAAGGAGTTGGCGAGGAGGTGAAAGAACCCGATGTGAAGGAACATCGGCATGATGAGCCGCCACCACTCGCCGTGGGCGATCGCCGGCCCGAATTTGGCGCCGAAGCGGACCAGGTTTGGAGTGTTCTGCGACCCCCCGGTGGCCTCCAGCGCAATCCACATCAACACATTGACGGCGAGTAGCGCCACCGTAACCGGAGTTGCCTGTAGGGAAACTGCGCTCCCAAACCTGCCCGAAACGTTCATTCGGTCCACGTGATTCCTGACAATTGCAGCGTATTGAAGACGATCCGGAAATGAATCATAGCCGCTTGCGCCGTGATTCAGGGAGTCGCCGGCGCTGAGCCGCGAACGGCATGGCGGCAATCCCGTTCAGGTAAAAAGTTGACTGAATAGCTTTGGGGTCACGAGTTCGGATTGAATGATAGGACAATTAATAATGACATGAAGAACGACGCGCGACGCGCCGGTTTCAGGTCATTCTGATATTAAGTCTCATACGGCTTTATAGCGTGCGACTTGCATTTTTGCACCGTATCACGCTATGTTTTGTATAGTGCGGAGTCCATTAGTTGGCGCGGCAGACGCCAGCAAAGCAGAAAGCAGGGAGATCGGAATTGGCGCTAAATATAGTCGATGCAGACATCAACGCATTACGCAAGTTGACTCGTCCCGGGCGAGCCAGATCAGAAGAGACGCTTGAACTGATAAGCGCAATACAGTCACTGAAACCTGATAAGGCAAAGGCCCTTGTGATTGAGGCCGGCGATACTATCCCAGGACTTAGGTCAAAGCTGGGATATGCCGCCCGCGCCGCAGGCGTAAAGCTTCGAACCGCCAGCGATGGAAGCCAACTCATTTTTGCCCTCCAGAAGAAAGGCGCCGCGCCTGTTCAAAATCGGGAAGGCGCCGAGGAAAGACGGGAGCTGGTGCGGTCGAACGCCATGCAACTTGCCGAGGCGGGGAAGGCAGAGATAAGGGCGGAGGATGTTCTCGAGGTCTTGCCGGAAGACGACCAGGTGTTTCAAATGGCCAGGCCGGCGACGGTGGTAGGGGCGGTCCTGCGGTCGATGCCGGAATTCACACGGGTTGACAAGAACCTGTTCCGATTCAACAGCTAATTCACGTTCAGCCGCCAAGTGAACTCTGCGGCCCTCTGCCGCTGCACACTGACATTTGCGCCAAGGCTTGCCCGTTGGGTCGGCCTTGGTTGGCGTTTTGCTGCCACGGGCGTCGGCGGCCGTTCAATCAACCCGGCATAGGTCGGGGAGCATGTCGGGTTTGACGAGTCGGGCTGAGTTACTGGCCTGAAACGATGTCGAGTTCGGGAACCGTATCGATAATGCCCCGCTCGGCTGCCAAATTGAACAGGGTTTCGAGGGCTTCTCGCCCTTCGTCTCCCATGTCTTCGGTGTCGTCATTTACGTACATGCGCACGAACCGGCGCGCGTCTTCTTTGTCGATTCCGCGGCCGAATGCGAGCGCGTAGTCGAGGGCGTCGTCCTCGTGTGCCCGTGCATACGCCACGCTCTGCCTGAGGGCTTTGGCGATCGTCTGTGACAATTCGTCGCCTAGTTGGCGATTGACACAGTCGAGGCCCAGTGGAATGGGCAGTCCGGTTTCTTCGAACCACCGCTTGCCTAGATCGATAATGGACGTAAATCCGCGCTGTTCGTACAGGATCTGCCCCTCGTGAAGCAGTATCCCCACGTCCGCCCTGCCCTGCTCGACGGCGCCCTCGACGTCGTCGAAGTCCATGAACATGGGCTCGAACTCATCCGGTCCGAACGTCCGCCAAAGTAGATATGAGGTCGTGAACTCCCCCGGCACGGCAATCGACTTGCCGGCAAGGTCCTCCTCCCGCATGGCCTGATTGGCCACCACGACCGGGCCGTAGTTGCGACCGACCGAGGCGCCGCAAGACATGATGCGGTAGTGCTTTGCCACCATTGGATAGTGTGCAGCCGATATTGCCGTCACGTCGAGTTCGCCTGAATTGGCCCTGAGATTGAGGGACTCTATGTCCTCCATGTGGTGGCCTATTCCATAGTCGGCGATTGCGACGTGTCCTTTCGCCAACGCGTAGAACATGAAGGCGTCGTCTGCGTCCGGGCTATGCCCGAATACGATTTTCCTGTCTTGGGTCATTTGTCACTCTCAACCCCGGTTTATAGAAGTATGAACACATTCAGCCAGGTTCACGTGGCGAATGTTCTGGTATTCGTAAAGCCCTCGGCTTTGACTAGCGGAAATTCGGCCCAGATCATTAGTCCATCAAGTGGCGGCGGCGGTCGCAGATTGCGATGCGGCGCGGCGCCTGACGTGAGGATCGATGATTTCGTATTTTGTCGTGCGCTGTGCGGGGTTGAATCCGGCTTCCGTGATTAGCTCCCTAATTTCGTCGAGGTTCGTGCGGTTGTAAAAACCGGCGGCGAGCATGACGTTTTCGTCGAACAGCGTGCCGCCAAAATCGTCCGCGCCGAACTGCAGGGCGATTTGGCCCGTCTTTCGGCCTTCTGAGAACCACGACGCCTGGATATGCTGCACGTTGTCGAGGTAGATTCGGGAGAGGGCGATGAGGCGGATGTAGCGGTTGGCGCCGGCTTCCGTGGCCACCTTTTTGGAAAGAGCGGTGTTGTCGCGCTTGTAGGACCACGGAATGAACGCAGTGAACCCGCCCGGTTCCCCTTCAGACCGGTCCTGAACATTGCGAATGTGCTCAAAGCTTTCGACTATGTCTTCGTCGTTCTCCACGTGGCCGTACATCATCGTGGCCGTTGTCATAAACCCGACCCGGTGCGCCTCTTCGTGGACCGTCGTCCACTGATCGACGGTGTCCTTGGGCTTGAACCGGCTGATCTCGGCCTTGACCCTGTTCGAGAGTATTTCCGAGCCTCCGCCGGGCATGGTTCTCTGCCCTGCGTCCCACAACGCCTGCATAACGCCCCGCGTCGACTTGCCCGAAACCTCGCACATTTTCATGATTTCGGGCGCAGACCAATAGTGGGGGGTGACGACAGGGAAGCGCAGAACGGTTTTGCTAACCATCTCTGTGTAGTAGTCGAGGGGCAGGTCGCTGTTCAGACCGCCCTGCATGAGGACCGTCGTGACCCCTTTATCGGCCGCCCGTCCGATCTTTTCCATGATCTGGTCGACCGTGTAGGTGTACGCGGACGGATCCTTCGGGTCTGTGCGGTAGAAGGCGCAGAACGAGCAGTAGGCATCGCACAAGTTCGTGTAGTTGAGGTTCGTGTCGATTACGAAGGTGACCTGTTCCTCGGGGTTGTGCCTGTACCGCCAGGTGCGGGCAAGAGGGGCCAGGTCGAGCAGATCGGCATCTTGCAGTAGGTACATGCCCTCGTCCGCGGTGATGCGGTCCCCGTTTTCGACCTTTCGTCTGATCTGGCTGAGCATTATCGTAATTCCTGTTATCCCCCGGCTATTGGACCCGGTAACCTGCGAATCGCATACACCCGAGTGTTGTTGCACAGACCGTTCAACTTACAGCCTGCTCGTCAGTTTTTCCGGCGCTACACCGGGGCGGAGGGATTTTAACCTGTCCCGAAATTCCCCCATTCCGCGGACCTCTTCGTCGCCAAGCCGGTACGTGAAGTGCCGTATGTAAGACGCCGCTTCGCGCGCGCTGAAGCCGAACAGGGCTGTTTCAGCCGCTATTTCGTCGACCCTCGACAGGCCTTTGTCCAACGCCGCCTCAAGGGAGGCCCGAAACTCGCCCGTCACGTCACGGGGTGAGTCGGCGCGTACCACCCACGTTGCGAACACGAACGGCAGGCCGGTCAGTCTGAACCACTCCTCGCCTAGGTCGTATACGTACGAGTACCCGGCAAGTTGTTGTCGGGCTCTGATGGCTTTGTCCCCAATCAGCAGCAGCGCGTCGTTTGGTTCGTCTGTCTCCACGTACTCGGCCGGCTCTATCCGCCACCAGTCTCTGAACAGGACGCGAATCAGTTGTACCGACGTCGCAGATTCGGACGTGAGTCCTACCCTGCCGCCCGCGAGGCGTTCTACCGGACGGCTGGAGAACAGCAGGACGCTCGTGGCCGGTCCTGTGGCGGCAACGCCCATGTCGCCAAGTGGTCGAAGCGTGTCCCCGAGGCGGAATACCTCCACGACCGGCAGGGGTCCTGCCTGTAGTTCGCCGCGCTCAACGGCAGAGGCCATCGCCCGGGGCGGCATATCGGTCAACTCCCACGGTCCGGTGGGCAGGTACCGGTAAAACACAGCGGAATTCAGGTATGGCATGCGCCCTACCCGCAACGGGTCAGTTTTCATAGACCCTGATTTCGTTGTAGACGGCGTCCCGTTCGACCGGCGTTCTTCCCGCGTCGTTGATGAGCCGAACCATCTTGTCTCTGGCTATTCCGGCGGGTGATTGAGCCAGCGCGGCATGGGCGATCCTCTCTTTGCCAATGGTGCCGTCCAGGTCATTTGCGCCGAAGTTCAGTCCGACCGAGGCCGTAGCTTCGCCGAGCATGACCCAGTAGCTCTTTATGTAGGGGATGTTGTCCAGCATCAGCCTTGCCGCGGCGATCATTCGCAGATCGTCCATCGGCGGCGTGTGACGCGGCCGGAGCATGGTCATGCCGATTTGATACTCAAGCGGTATGAACGCCAGGAACCCGCCGGTGTCGTCTTGCAACTCCCTCAGGCGCATAAGGTGGTCGATGCGCTCTTCGAACGTCTCTACGTGTCCGTACAGGAGCGTGCAGTTTGTCTTGATGTCCATACTGTGTGCCGTGCGGTGAATGTCGAGCCAACGGTCCGAGTTGGCCTTGCCCGGCAAGAGGAGCCGGTGGACGCGCTTCGAAAACACCTCCGCGCCGCCACCCGGCATGGTGGACAGGCCCGCCTCCTTGAATCGCGCCAGCGACTCTTCGGGGCTCACCTTCCAACGGCGCTGGAAGTAATCGATCTCAGACGCCGTGAAAGCCTTGATTTGAACTTGCGGGTAGGACTCCTTGATGGTCCGCACCATATCGACGTAGTACTCGAACGGCCATGTCGGGTGATGTCCGCCTACGATGTGGACCTCCCTGATCTGGTCATCCACGTGGTCGAGGATTTCGTCGATCGACATCTCGTAGGCGTCTTCGTCGCCAGGTTTTTTGGCGAAGTCGCAGAATTTGCAGCTCAGGACGCATATGTTCGTGGGGTTTATGTGGCGGTTGAGAACAAAGTAGACCTTGTCGCCCGAGACGCGTTTCTTGGCAAAGTCGGCCATCTTCCCCGCTGCGGCAAAGTCATCTGTCTCCAGAATCGTCACGCCTTCGCCGTGGGTCAGGCGCTCACCTGCACGAACTTTTTCCCACACCGGTATGAGGTTTGCGTCAGCAAACTGCACGCCGTCTACTTCCAGTAATCGGCCCATCGAGTGTCCACCCTTTCTATGATTTCGGGATCCATCACTAGCGGCTGCGGATATCCGGCCTTCCATGTTGCGTCGATGCCCATGACGCCGCTGTGCACCGGCTCGATTCCCCTCAATTCGGACTTCGAAAAGAGAACGTCCCTGGCGGGGTCGAATCTTGTGAAGATACCCCAAAGGAGTTCGACGTCATCATCAATATTTACGTCTTTTGATACGACGGCAACGATCTTGACGGCGCCGATCAAGGGGTTCGAGACCAGGTTTTGCAGGACTTGCCGCCCGTTGCCGGACGTCTGTATGACCAACAATGCCTTTCCCACCAGACGGCTGCGCGATATGCCGGGCGTCAGTTGTTCCAGTTTGGCCGGAACCGCCACCGCCATTGCGCCCCCTGCCGAAGTCGGCGGTCCGGTGGCGTCGATGATCATCTTGCTGCCCTTGTGCATCTCGTCGCCGGTGAAGTCGAGCGTGTCGATGGCAGTGCGGGCGATGAGATGAAAGTCGCTTTCGGCATCGAAATTGCGCCTGATTGCCTGCAGGACCGCGCTCGGGTCACGCGGATTGACGTCGCCGCTGACCAGCACCAACGCTTTGGTCAGGGACAACTGTCCCTCGCCGAGCAGGCCCAGCGCTGTCTTCAATGGCTCACGCGTGTAGCGTTCCTGGACGGATACCACGAGCAGGTTGTGAAACCCAGCCTCGTAGTAGGCCCACAGGTCGACGATCTCCCGCCGCAACAGGCGGATGATCGGCTTGAGGGCCACCTGCGCCGCGTCGCCGAGGTATCTGTCTTCCTGGGGCGGCTTGCCCACGACGGTGGCCGGATACACGGCGTCTTTCCGGTGGGTCATTGTCGTCAATTGAAACACCGGAAACTCAGCCGCCTCCGAGTAGTGACCGAAGTGGTCGCCGAATGGACCTTCAGTCATTCGCCTGCCGGGCGCGACCCGCCCTTCGAGTACGAACTCGGCGTTTGCTGGCACGTTGAGCCCGACTGTCCGGCCTCGCATCGTGCGTGTACGCCCGCCGCGGATGATGCCTGAGAACGCAAGCTCGTCGATCCCTTCGGGCAACGGCATCACGGCTGCGAGCATCAGCGCCGGATCTCCGCCAAGGGCTACGGCCATTTCAAGCGGCTCGTTTCGGGATTCGGCCCTGTGATGATGAAAGCCGCCCCCCTTCTGGATCTGCATGTGCATGCCGGTCGTGACCGGGTCGTACACGTGCATTCGGTAGATGCCCATGTTCGGAGCGGCTGTGTCGGGATCGCGGCTAATAACAAGCGGGAACGTGATGAAGCGGCCGCCGTCGCCGGGCCAGCACTTCAATACGGGTAACGTCGACAGGTCGGGTTCGTCGTTCACGACTTCCCGGGCCGGGCCGCGTCGGACACGCTTCGGGCGCGAGCGTAGCAGCCGGAATGCGGTGCCGCGGTTTGCCCAGAGCGCGCCGAGCGTCGGCGGATTGACGCGTTCGGCAAATGTTGCCAACTCCTCGCCTATCTGTTCGGGGTGCATTCCCAAAGCGAGCTCGATGCGACGTTCGCTGGCAAGGAGGTTGATGGCAAGCGGAAACTTCGCTCCATCCACGTTTTCGAACAGCATTGCGCTGCCGCCGAACTTGACCATCCTCGTGGCGATCTCGGTTATCTCCAGTTCCGGACTTACCGGTACGGTGACGCGATTCAACTCGCCCTCGGCTTCGAGGGCACGGATAAATGACTGGAGGTCCGAAAAAGGCATTTCTAACGATCGGACGGCGCGTACGCGCTGGGCTGGGGACCTCGCCATTCCCTGAGG
>JAKZUY010000163.1:0-5340 GCA_047516345.1 Dehalococcoidia bacterium
CTTTGTGGCCGCAGACATCGTGGTGATCAAGGCGTTGGGGCTGGGGCTGGCGATTTCCGTATTGGTGGACGTGACGATCGTACGCGGTCTCGTCGCGCCAGCCCTGATGAGTGTATTCGGACGCTGGAACTGGTGGTTCCCGGGGTGGTTGGATCGACGTATGCCGGATGTCAGTTATGGGGCCTAGACGGCAGCGGACGCTCACGTGGCTGGCGGGCCTGTTGCTGGCGGCCGGTATGGCGTGCGCCGGGTCGGTCGATGCCCGGCCCGTGCCCACAGCGCCGCCTGCGGAACCGACCCCCGCGCCCCGGCCGATTTCGCTGCCCTCAGACGAGGGTCCTCACGCAGACAATCTCGAATGGTGGTACTACAACGGCCATCTCGTATCGGACGACGGCACCGAGTTCGGCTTTCATTTCGTCGTATTCCAGTCGTTGGCTGGCGAAGAGGGTGTCTACGCAGCCCAATTGGGAATCACCCGCGTTGGCGAAGCCCGATATGTTCACGACTTCCGCTACGATTCGGTCCCGACACAGCCGGGCGAGGCTCTGCTAGAACTAAATGTCGGCGGCTGGCGTCTGGGCGTCACGGAGGGCCGCCATTCGTTTGTGGCGCAGTCGGATGACGGGCACGGGCTGGTGTTATCGCTCGAACCGGGCACACCTGCGCTGCTCCACGATGAAATAGGCTGGCTGGGCGGACCGTTTGGCTGGACCTACTACTACTCCTGGCCGCGTATGCGGGTGTCCGGCGATCTGACGCTCGACGGCGAGACTATGCGAGTGTCCGGCGAGGCGTGGTTCGATCACCAGTGGGGCGATTTCTTCGTCATGGGCCATCCGGCAGGTTGGCAGTGGATGGCGATCCAGCTGGACGACGGTTCTTCGTTGATGCTCAATGAGTCCCGCGGTCTGGACGGCGCGGTGACCGAGACGATCGGCAGCCTCATGGACCCTGCGGGAAACAGCACGGGACTGCGGGGGAATCGAGACGGCATTCACATTGGCGTGGAGGATACGTGGACGAGCCCGCATACTGGCGCAACGTACCCGTCCCGATGGCGCGTTCGGATCGATTCGCTGGACCTCGACGTCGATGTCGTACCCGTCCTGAATGATCAGGAAGTCACCGACGGCGTGCCCGAAGCGGCCATCTATTGGGAAGGAAAGGCGAGGGTAAACGGGTCCCGCTCCGGGGAGTCCATATCGGGCCGGGCGTACGTGGAGCTGACCGGGTACGTGGAGTCCCCGGAGATCGAGTGGCGCCAGGGCCTTTATCGCTGAGCGGTTATTCGACCCCGCCGGCTCGAGTCCGACCCGCGTCCGGACGCCTGCAACTTATAATCCGCGTCAGCATTTTGGTCCGCCCTTGAATGGCTGGCCGAGAATATGGCGAAATGACGGAAGTTGAACGGAGACAACTGGAGTACCGGCAGGCCTGGTCGCGCTTTGCTACCGGCGTCACGATAATCACGACCATCGAGTCAGACGGTGGGGTGCATGGAATGACCGCTAACGGGGTAACGTCGGTCTCCCTGGACCCGCCGATGGCGTTGGCGTGCGTGGGCCATAATCGCAACACGTACGGCCTCATTAAGGCGACGGGACGTTACGTCATGAGCGTGCTTTCAGCTTCGCAGGAGCACGTAGCCCGCCATTTCACGTTGCCGCCCGAGGCCCGTCCTGTAGACTATTCGATCCGCTTTGCCGAACTGGGCAAGTCGCCCGTTATTGAAGGGGCGATAGCGGCGATGGACTGCCGGGTCGTGTCAGCCCACGAGAGCGGAGACCACACGATTTTCGTCGCAGAAGTCGAATCGATACGTATCGGCGGGGGCGCCCCCCTGATCTGGTACGAGGGAAAATTCGGGGGATTCACCTCGTAGTTGACGATCCGGCGGGGTAACAATTGCTCGCCTTGAGGCACACCGTGCCGCCTCGAGGCCACGACCGCGGGGGCAGGGTGGGTTACAAGAGCATGTTTCAGAAGTCCGTTACATGGTTTCGTGTTGCCCGCCATGCGACGAGATTCCCCTTTTCAGGGGAATGACGAAATTGGAATACGGCACCGTACCTCATAATTCTGGCGAAAACCGTAATCCAATGGATCGTGATTCATGTGGTCTCAACATTACGAAACAGGCTCTACAAACCCACCCCTACGCCGGTGGGTTCGCCCTCGATGATGCGCCGCTGGACGGTTACTTTACGTCTCCGCGGGGTAACCAGATATTCCAATAAGGCCGGTCATTCACGCTTAGACGGCCGGCTGTGGGACCGCCGAAGGGGTAGTAGTCATGTTCAATTGGCCGCGAAATGCTGACCTCGTCGAATCTGAATACGGTCGTTTCCTGGAACTGGGTCCCCGGTTCGCCATCGCAATTTCCGAAAGACATCGCACCTAGTTCATGGGCCGGAAGCCGGCCGTTCTCGACCGACTTCAATATCCACTTCAGCGAACGGTCCGAGGTCGGGAGAACAATGGATATTCGCCTACGCAGTCCGGGCGCAGTGCGGGCCAAATCCGTTCCGGTTGCGTCGCATGTGTGTTCGCCCGAGATCCTGGCACGCCATTGCGTATCCCCATCGGGTCCGTCAAAGAACGTGACGCCGGCGGGCCTATCGGGGACATCCATGAACGCGGCGAGCGGTTCCGAGCCGCCGTTGACTAACCAGCCGTCGATCATCAGGAGCGGTTGCGAACTGTCCTCAAGCCATCTGCTCAGCCGCTTCCGGAAACCGGGCTGATAGGTCATCCGCGTGTAATTTATGGTGATGTCGCCCTGGGTCTGGGTCAGATTTATCGGATAGACGTCGACCACTACAAAGCCGCCCGGCAGTACGAAGTCTTTCGCGATTATCCATCCGAATACGGAGAAAAACCCGGCGAACAGCACGACTGCGACGGCAAAAAACGGATACGCCATCGCCCAGTGAATCGGATTGAATCGCCCCCGGTAGGGCAGATCGGGTCGGCTCAGCGGCAATTTACGTTCTCGTCGGGTCGGTCAATTAACTTGTTCGCTACTTCCGGGTCGTCAGATGGGGCAGCCCAGCACGGCCGCACAACGGGACGCCCGGGAAAATGCTTCCTTACAGTGTATGCCTGACAGAACGCCGCCGAGTTGGCGCGTGACCCGTCCCGGGCTGCGTGACGTTGCCTAATTTTGATTCTGCGTCCGCCGTCTCAGGACCGAACCGAGCGGAGGGGTAGTTGCGTACAAAGTCATTTGGATTCACGGAAGGACTCGTCATTCGCGTAAATCCAAATTGACCTGTGCCGGGCGTCATACTTAACATAGAGAGGTTAGGCGGAAGTTATGAACGCAGACTACGCAATAATCTCGACCGGCGGAAAACAGTACCGCGTTCGAGAAGGTGACACCATCGAGATCGAAAAGCTTGCCGGGGACATCGGCGAGTATGTCGAATTCAGGGAAGTGTTGTTGGCGTCCGTTGGGGGCGAGGTTTCAGTCGGAACGCCGGCGCTGGTTGGCGCGAAGGTGGTCGGCGAGATCGAGGACCAGACCAAGGGCGAGAAGTTAATCGTTTTCAAGTACAAACCGAAGACCCGGCGGAGAGTCAAGAAGGGTCATCGGCAGCAATTGACGTGCGTACATATCACTAACATCGCCGCCAGCTAGGCGCGCATTCGGGACGTTCGGAGAATTAAGTTATGGCTCATAAAAAGGGTAGCGGCACTTCAAAAAACGGGCGCGACTCCGCGGGTCGGCGTCTTGGAGTCAAGGCGTTTGCCGGTGAGACCGTGCCGGCGGGCGCGATAATCATTCGCCAAAGAGGCACGCGATTTCATCCGGGCCAAAACGTGGGGATGGGCAAGGACCACACGCTGTATGCCAAGGCACATGGCAAGGTCCGCTTCGATTTCGCAGCGATGAAACGGCGGCGCGTCAACGTCGACCCGGTGGAAGCATCGGGAGCGACGAGTAGCAGCGAAAGCGCCTAGGCGGGTTAAGTAACTATCTCAGAACTACGCTTAAAGTAGCCAAAACCATCTCTCGCTCTCTCCAAATTCCCGTTTTCACGGGAATGACGGGACTTTTGAGATAGTTTCCAAGCTGGCGGGTAGTTTCACAGGCCTAACAGACATGAAGACAGACATTCACCCCACATATCACCAGATGGCATCGGTTACGTGCAGTTGCGGCAACACGTTCCTCGCAGGCTCGACCAAAGAGTCGTTGCGAGTGGAGTTGTGCAGCAAGTGCCATCCGTTCTTCACGGGCGAGCAAAAGATCGTTGACACGGAAGGCCGGGTCGAGCGGCTTATCCGTCGATACAAGCTGAACGAAGTCAAGTAATCGAGCCTGGTCGATTGAGCCGTTCCCCGGCTGCGGTTGGGGAACGGACGACAAAGCCATGAATCCAGAAGGGGCGTTGCGTGCGCCCCATTTTTTTGTCGTTACCGCCGTTCGGGGAGGCAGGGCATGAGTAACCGGGTGCTATACGGCGGTCAGGCCGTCATCGAGGGCGTGATGATTCGCGGCCGAACCCAGGCTGCGGTCACAGTCAGAAAAGCCTCGGGAGAGATCGTCCGCCACGCAATTCCCCTTGAGGGTTGGTCCAACAACTGGGCGCGTCGGGTGCCCTTGACCCGCGGCGTTTTGGTGCTTTTGGAAACCCTGCTCATGGGTATGAAGGCGTTGACGATATCGGCCAACGAGGCGGTCGAAGACCCAGACGACCCTTCCGGATCGAGCAAGGATGGATCCCAGGCTATTTCAACCGGCGGGATGGTCGCCATGCTCGTAATTGCGTTGGCGATCGGCGTGGCGGTCTTCTTTCTGATCCCGCTGTTTGCTTCCCGAGGGGTCGAGTCTTTAATCGAATCCGCAGTAGTCGCCAACATCGTCGAGGGCCTCATCAGGCTGGGCCTGTTTCTTGGGTACATCTGGCTGATCGGCCGTATGAACGACATAAAGCGAGTCTTTGGCTATCACGGAGCGGAGCATATGACCGTATCCGCCCATGAGGCAGGGGCGCCTTTGGACATCGCTTCGGTGCGGCGGTTTTCCACGGCGCATCCGCGCTGCGGCACGGCTTTCCTGCTCACGGTCGTGTTGGTCTCTATCCTGTTCTTCATGGCCATTCCCAGGGAGCCGTTCTGGCTGCTGTTTACGTCGCGGCTTGTTTTGATTCTGCCGATAGCGGCCATCAGCTACGAATTGATCAGATTCGCCGGTACCCACCCGAATGCCCCGCTTGTCCAACTTTTGAGCTCGCCAAACCTGCTGCTCCAGAAAATGACAACGAGGCAACCGGACGACGGCATGATCGAAGTCGCCATAGATGCGATGAACTACGCAAAGGCGCTCGATGG
>JAKZUY010000164.1:0-2693 GCA_047516345.1 Dehalococcoidia bacterium
TGCTGGATTGCAGGCAACGCCATTGAGAAGGAGAAGCTGTTGTTGCCGTGCCCCACATCGAACGTCACCCCGCGCTCACGCGCCTCCAGGTAGTGCGGCTTGACCTTACCGTCGTTGCCGATCATGGGCTGGCTGTAGGCGTAGCAGTGGGTAACGCCGTCGCCCGGCCGCATATGTTCGAGGAGCATCTGCGCGAATGTGCGGTTGGGCTTCGGGTTCTGGTCGATAAGACAGAAGGTGTCGGATAACTCTGCCGCCTTGACGCCGCGATCGACCGACTCCCAGCCCGCTCCCCGGAAGTGCGCCACCTTGACGCCGACCAGGACGTCTCCGCGACGCCTGATCATCTCGGCGGTCAGCTCCGGGTCCATGTCGGAGATATCCTGCTCGGCTGGGGACTGCATACCACGTCCCACAATGTTGAGCAGCCCGAAGACTCGCACCTCCGACTTCTGGACGACATTTTCATCAAACTCGTCGAACGTACGCCAACCGGACCCGCCGCAGTCCACCATTGTCGTCACGCCATTCGGGAAGCACATCTCCTCGGGAAACATGCTCAGGGAGAACCCGGTGCAGTGGGCGTGCAGGTCGATCAGGCCGGGTGTCACGTACCAATCGTCGACGCGTGCGACGCGACGGGCATCAGACTCCGGTATATCGCTCTCGACGGCGCCTATGCTGCGTCCGGAGATGCCCACGTCCCGCGGCCCGTCGATATTGTTCGCGGGGTCGATTACATGGCCGCCCTTCAGCAACAGGTCATATTTGGCCAAGGCCTTTTTCCTCCAGCGGGCGAGTTGCCACCCGTTTAAGTTTCACATTGCCAGACGAGCGCTCTCCCGGGAAATGAAACGCGCAGCGGTATTGTCAGGCCACCTGGCGAAGACGGGGATCGAAGTGGTCCCTCAACCAATCGCCCAGGAAGTTAAACGCCGTAACGGTGAAGAAGATCGCTACTCCCGGAAGGATGGCGATCCACCAACTGGTCAGCAGGAACCGTTGGCCTTCGGCGATCATGTTGCCCCACGTCGGCGTGGACGACGGCACCCCAACACCCAGAAAGCTGAGACCCGCCTCGGCGATTATTAACTGCCCGGTGCGCAAAGTGGTGACCACTATCACGATGTGCATTACGTGAGGCAACAGGTGCCTTACGATGATCCGCAGGTGAGTTGCCCCGGACACCTTGGCCAGGGCGACGTAGTCCAGGGTCTTTAATGACAGCACGTCGCCGCGGATGTTGCGGGCGCCGGTCGACCAGGAGGAAACTGCCAGAAGCCATATAACGGTGGTCAGGCTCGACCCCAGACTCACCGCGACCACCAACACAAGTAACAAGAAGGGCAAGGCAAGCCACAGATCGACAGCTCGCATAAGGATCTCATCCGCCCAGCCCCCAAAGTAGCCGGCAATGAGGCCGGTCGCTGTCCCCGCCACCACACCGACCGAAACGGCTATACCGGCGACCATCAGGGAAATACGAGCTCCGTAAAGGATGCGGCTAAAAATATCGCGCCCAAGATGATCGGTGCCGAGCGGGTGGCTCACCATACCGTCTCCGACCCAGAGCGGCGGGATGTCCCGATCGTCCAATATCCGCTGGCCTGGATCGTGCGGCGACAGAAACGGGGCGAACGCTGCTCCGACCAGCAACAGGGTGAGAATGATCGCGGCAATGACCGGATAACGCCTGATGAACGTGAACGTCCTGGAAGGCCACGAGAGCAGGCCCGTAGGCTGCCGGAGTATTTCTTCTGCGGCTACGACCATGGCGCCTCTACCTGTACTTGATTCGAGGATCGATTATCACGTACGCCATGTCGGCCAGGAAGTTCAGCCCAACGTACATTGTCCCGAACATCAGGGCCACTCCGGCCAGGACAGGGAAGTCGTTGTCGAGCGAGGCCTGGACCGCGAGGCGCCCAAGACCCGGCCAGGCGAATATGGTCTCGACAAACACTGCCCCGGTAATGAAAGCTGCAAACACCAGGGCAGAAGTTGTTATGGGCTGGATAAGCGCGTTGCGCAGGGCGTGCTTCCAAATGATCTTCCACCGTCCCACGCCCTTGGCGCGGCCCAGTTTGACATACTCCGAATCCAGCACTTCCAACATGGATGAGCGGGTAAGGCGGAGATACGTTGCCCATGGGTCGAAAGCCAGGACTGCCGCAGGGAGCACGAAGTACCTCGCCTGGTTCCACAGCGACCCTCCCCCCTTTGACGCGGTAGGCAACAAGTCCAGCCATACCGCGAAGATTAATATCATCACGATGGCGAGCCAAAACGCGGGGGTCGCCTGGCCTATCAGCGCGATGAAACGGCCGAAGTAGTCCCACACAGATCCCCGTTTGACCGCCGATAATACGCCAAGCGGGATGCCAACCACGGTCGAAACAAACCAGGCGACCACACCAAGCTGCAGAGTCGCGGGCATCTTCTCTCCGATAATCCGAGTGACCGGTCGATCGGCGCCTATGCTCCGCCCGAGGTCGCCCCTCACTATCCGCCCCACCCAGATGCCGTACTGCACAATTAACGGCCGGTCCAGCCCCCACTTGACCTTTAGCTTTTGGACTGTCTCCTCGTTCAGTCCATAGGATTCCGCGCGTATGAACACGAGAAGCGGGTCGGGGCCCAGTCGGGAGAGGATGAAGACGAGCATAGTCACGCCCCACAGCGTGACTACTGCA
>JAKZUY010000165.1:0-40207 GCA_047516345.1 Dehalococcoidia bacterium
GCAGAGAATCGCGGGTGAGAAGGGCAAAGCCCAGGTACCGAACGGTGAACGGGCGAGCGCCATAACGGCAGATCTCCAGGTGGCGGCCTACCGCGTCAGTCAGGTAAAGACCCGCGAGATCCGGCAGAAGCCGCAGCCGCCCTTCACGACCAGCACCCTGCAGCAAGAGGCGGCCAGACGGCTCGGACTCGGTGCACAACGGACGATGCGGATCGCGCAGGAGCTTTACGAGGGAATCCAGGTAGGAGAGGAAGACCCCTTGGGTCTCATCACGTACATGAGGACCGACTCGGTAAACCTGGCGGCGAGCGCACTTGATGAAACGAACAAGTTCATTAAAGGAAAATACGGCCCCGAGTTCGCCGATAAGCCGCGGACTTACAAAACCCGTTCCCGTTCGGCACAGGAAGCCCACGAAGCGATCAGACCGACTTCCGCGTACCGCACGCCCGCAGACTTGAAAAAGTTCCTGAGCCGGGATCAGCTTCGGCTATACGACCTCATCTGGAAACGGATGGTGGCCAGCCAGATGAAAGACGCGATCCTCGACTCGACGACCGCGGAGATCCAGGCCGTCGCGAGTAACGGCAAGGAATACACCGTTCGGGCTGCGGGCAGGGTAATGAAGTTCGAGGGGTTCCGCATTGTCTATGTCGAAGCCCGCGACGATGAGGAAGAAAACGACGAGAAGAGACTACCGAAACTATCCGATGATCAGGAACTTTCGCTGATCAAGGTCAACTCCGCGCAGAAGTTCACAAAACCGCCCCCGCGCTTTTCAGAGGCGATGCTCATACGGACTTTGGAGGAACAGGGCATCGGGCGGCCTAGCACTTACGCGTCGATAGTGGGCACAATCGAGCAAAGGGAGTACGTGAGCCGCGAGAGTCGCAGATTCAAACCCACGCCGCTTGGCGCCGCCGTCTCCGACCTGCTCACTGAAAACTTCCCGGACATAATGGATCCAGGATTTACCGCCGGTATGGAGGAGCGGCTGGATCAGATCGCCGAGGGCCGCGTCGAATGGGTTCCGATGCTCGGCGAATTTTATGGACCATTCGATAAGCAGGTAGAACACGCGAGAGAGCACGCAGCTCGAGTAGACAGATCGAAGCTGGTGGAAGAAAGCGACGAGGTCTGCGAAAAGTGCGAACGGCCTATGGTCATAAGAAGTGGTCGCTACGGCAAGTTCTTGTCGTGCAGCGGCTTCCCGGAGTGCCGGAATTCGCGCCCAATCCGCATTGGCACCGGAATCACGTGCCCGAAATGCGGCAAAGGCGAACTGCTGGAGAAACGGAACAGCAAAAGCCGTACGTTCTACGGCTGCGAGACGTACCCGGACTGCGATTTCCTGACCGGGCGGCGGCCTCTGAAGGAGAGTTGCCCGGAGTGCGGCGGCCTGCTTACCCTATCCGGACGAAACACGGCGAGCTGCGTGGATTGCAAGTTCAGAGGACCTCCGCCGGAGCCGGTTCAGGCCGATCAGGTCCCAAAAATGGCCGAGGTCTAACCCGGCCACGAGCCGTCACACGCACGGTCGGTCCGGTTGCCCTGCGTTCGTTGACCGCGGAAATGTGCCCGGGGCGGCGTTTTGATTAGCGAGACCGGCGGGCAAATACCCGTTCCTGGGCTTGAGCACGCCCTGGAAGGCACTCCCTGGTCAGGTGTGGTGGCCAAATATGCCGATCACATGCGCGCCCTGCGGCAAATGTCCCCGTATACGGTCCGGAATTACCTGAGCGATCTTGTTCCCTACTTCACGTATCTGGACAAACGGGGAGTCCGTGAACTCGACAGTCCGGGGCGCAGGCTATTGCGCGGTTATCTGGCGTGGTTGATCGAGATCGGCTACGAGCGGCCCAGCGTTTCCCGCAAACTGACCGCCCTGCGTCAGTTCTACCGTTACTTGAAAGAGACGAGCGTCGCGAAGTCGGACCAGGTTGAAAATGTGTCGGCGCCGCGGCTGGACAGGCGACTTCCCGGGGCCGCATCGCTGGAACAGGTCGAGTTATTGCTCAGCGAGCCGGACACAAAGTCCGCTGCCGGCATGAGAGACAAAGCGCTTCTGGAGGTCCTCTACGCATCCGGGCTGCGGGTATCCGAGGCACACGGCGCGGACCTGGGAGACCTCGATCTGGCCGCGCGTGAAATCAGGGTTATCGGCAAGGGCTCAAAGCAGCGAGTGGCGTTGCTTGGCGCTCCATCCGCGCGGTGGCTCAAACACTACCTGGAGCATGGGCGGCCAACGATGTCAAAGCGGCGCAGTGACACGGCGTTGTTCCTCAACAAGTACGGTGGCAGACTATCGGTGCGGGGCATTCAGATGGTGGTCAAGAAGTACGCGCTGCAGGCGGGGCTGGACCCTGACTTCCACACGCACACACTTCGCCACAGCTTCGCCACGCACTTGCTCGATGGCGGCGCCGACCTGCGCGTGGTGCAGGAATTGCTCGGCCACGCCAGTCCGGCCACGACGCAGATCTACACCCACGTCTCGGCGGAAAGCGCGCGGAGGGTGTATCTTGCTGCTCACCCGCGGGCCGGCAAGGCGGGCAGGTCGGGCGCTGACAGTCCTGCGAGATAAGCTGAGACAATTGGTGAATTGCCCGAGTTCCTCTGCCGATACACTGAATTCGCAACGCCCGGGCTGGAAGAATGTTGCATAACGCCGCGCCCGCATCGGCACAATAACGCGGGTCGGTTTAATGAGGCAGGACGATGAAGATCGCTGACGCACATCACCATCTATGGGACCTGGAGAACAATCGTTATCCGTGGTTGCAGGAGCCTGTAGAGCACTTCGCCGGCGACTACTCGGACATCCGCCGCACCTACCTGATAGGTGATCTTCAGCACGACGCGTCGGAGTTTGAACTCTCGAAATCGGTCCATCTGCAAGCTGAATACGACCATTCCGATCCGGTAAGGGAAACGGCGTGGTTGCAGTCGGTGCACGATGACCCTGCGTCCGAGGGTCTGCCGAGCGCCGCCGTGGCGTACGCCGATTTTGAAGCCGACGACGTCGAAGAGGTCCTGGCCCGCCACTGCGAATATTCCGTAATGCGCGGAATCAGGTACATGCTCAACTACGGCGACGAGCCGCGGATGCGATTCGCCCCCAGAGACGGCTTGACGCGGGACCCCAAATGGCTTTCCGGATACCGCCAACTGACAAAGTTCGGTCTGTCGTTCGATTGCCAAGTCTGGCCCTGGCAGCTTCAGGACGCGGCAAGGCTGGCCGGTGACAACCCGGACATTCCGGTGATCCTGAATCACACCGGCATGCCTATCAACCGCGACCCGGCCGGAATGAGCGAGTGGCGCGACGGCCTTAAGGCCCTCGCCGCGAACGGGAACGCGTCGGCGAAGATCTCCGGACTTGGGATGCTGGACCGCGAGTGGGACGCGGAACGCATCAAGCCATTCGTGCTTGACACGATCGAGGCGTTCGGAACCGATAGGTGTATGTTCGCCAGCAACTACCCGGTCGACAGGCTGTTCGGGACTTTCAGCAGGATCTGGCGGGCGTTTGACGAGACGACCCGGGATTTCACGCCGGAAGAACGCACCAACTTGTTTCACGATAACGCGGTGCGTATCTACAGGTTGTAGGCTAGAAGCCGCAAACTAATGCGCGCAGGCCGGACTAGACACATTGACCAGATACGTCGTAATTAACGGACCGAATCTCAACAATCTGGGCCGACGGGACCCATCCCAATACGGTTCGACAACTCTCGCGGATATCGAGCGCCGCGTCGGGGATCGCGCCCGCGAGCTTGGCTTCGAAGTACTGTTTTTTCAGTCGAATCACGAAGGCGCAATAGTCGATTTCATTCAGGAGAATTCGGCTGGCGCATCGGGATTCATCATCAACGCCGGAGCGTTGACACAGGTCGGGTACTCAATTCTGGATGCATTGCTGGATGCCTCACGGCCCGTCGTTGAGGTTCACATCTCCAATATCCATGGCCGCGAGGAGTTCCGGCGCCACTCGGTGATAGCGCCCTACGCCGTCGGCCAGATTGCGGGCCTCGGGTGGCGGGGATACGTCTACGCCCTGGAATTCCTGGTTGCCGAGTCGAATGGCTGAGCGAACGACTTGGCGCAAGGGTTCGGGATCGGCGGCTATATGATCGAGCAACGGCTGGATAACCTGCGCGCGGCGATCGAGGAAAAGCCCATCGACGGGCTGCTCATCTCAGATTCCGACAGCCGGCGCTATCTTTCGGGTTTCGTCGGAACGGCCGGGTATCTGTTCATCACGAGAGACAGCGCCGTTCTTGCCACCGATTTCCGATACACGGAGCAGGCGGCTCAGCAGGCCCCCGACTATCGTGTAGACCGGATCCCCGGTCAGTTGGACTGGCTGCCGAGCCTTTGCGCCGAGTTCGACGTGAAGAAGCTTGGATTCGAGGCGGATGACATTACGGTGTCGCAGTTCGAGCGGTTCAGGCAAGCGTTCAAGGACAAGGACTTCGAGACGGGACTAGAATCGACCACCGACCTGACCCTCGATCTGAGAGCAGTCAAGGACGAACGCGAACTCGAATTGCTCTCCCGCGCTATCCAGATTGGCGACGAGGCGTTTGACGAGGTTTCCGCCGAGGTCGCACCGGGCATGACCGAGATCGAGGTGGCGGAGCGCATAGAGCGGGCGGTCAAAAGTCGCGGTGCCGAGTCGATTTCGTTCGATACAATCGTCGCGGCCGGGCCCAACGCCGCTCGTCCACACCACCGGGCAGGCGATACGGTGATCCGTGAAGGCGAAACCGTCGTGGTCGACATGGGTGCCCGCTATCAGGGTTACTGTAGCGACTTGACCCGCACGATTGTGCTCGGCAAGGCCGATGACAAGACCAGACGGATCTACGACATCGTCCTGAGCGCCCAGCTCGCGGCCATAGAACTGGTCGAAGCCGGCATGACCGGCGGTGAGACCGACCTGGTTGCGCGCAAGGTGATTCAGGAGGCCGGCCACGGCGATGACTTTGGCCATAGCCTGGGGCACGGCGTGGGTCTGCAGGTGCACGAGAACCCCGGCGTGGGGCCAAACAGCAAGGGCGAACTGAAAGACGGCATGGTGTTCACCATCGAGCCGGGCATCTATCTGCAAGGCTGGGGCGGTGTGAGAATTGAAGACGTCGTGGTGTTGGAACAGGGAAAGGCCCGAGTCCTGAGCAAGGCGCGAAAACTGTCGCCCTGACCCCAAATAACCCCAGTTTGAAAATGATCGATCACTCCGCCTGGCGATGTGATTGATGGCCAGCAACGAGGAGCAACCCTACCGATGACGATTTCATCGAGCGAAATTAGACGGAATATGACCATCATTCTGGATGGGGAGTTGTATTCCATTTTGGACTGGCAACACCGGCAGGCGCCAAAGGCGCCGCCGACCCTTACGATGAAGCTGCGCCAGATCAGGACCGGCAACGTTTATGAGCGCAAGGTGCCAGGCAACCAGAAACTGAGCGTTGCGCAGACCGAGCGCCGGATGTCCCAGTACCTTTATCGGGACGGCGATCTGTTTTACTTCATGGATAACGAGACATACGAACAGTTCCCAGTTACCGAGGAACTGCTCGGCGACTACCTTCAGTACCTCATGGAGGGGGACTCGATCGAGGTACTGATTTTTGAGAACAACCCGGTGCAGGTGGAGTTGCCGGCCGCTGTGAACCTCACTATCGAGCGCGCCGATCCGGGATTAAAGGGCGATACGCAGAGCGGCGCGACCAAGCCGGCCACTACATCGACCGGCCTGACGCTGCAGGTGCCGCTGTTCATCAACGCCGGCGATTCCGTCAAAGTCGATACACGCAACGGCGGTTATCTTGAGCGTGTCGGTTAGGGTAGTAGGCAGTTTACCCCGCGCTGGCGTTCAGTACGGATCCTCAAACTCATAGCCTTCTTTGAACAACCTGGCGGGCCACCGGTCTGCCAGCGCATCTGATCCCGACGCGACCTTAGCGCGTAGTACCGAGTCAGCCATGGCGCCCACAGACCTCTCAACCCGCGCCAGCGAATGGGGTGAGTCCGTTTACACGGTGTCCGAGGTTTCCGGGCACCTCAAGGATTACCTGGAATCAAACCCGGTGCTGGCAGACCTGACGGTCATTGGCGAAGTAGCGAACCATCGGAAGCCCGGCTCAGGCCACCACTACTTCACGCTACGGGACGAGCGGGCGTCGCTAAACTGCGTGATGTTTCGCTCCGGCCGCGGAGGCCGGTACCTTCAAGACGGAGCGCAGGCTGTAGTTCGAGGGCGAATCTCCATGTACGTCGCGCGGGGAGACGTGCAGCTATACGCCGAGTCTGTCCGTCCGGCCGGGCAGGGAGCGTTGCAGCAGGCATTCGAGGAGCTCAAGGCCCGGCTTAGCGCCGAGGGGCTGTTTGACCCCGGCCGGAAACGGCCGCTACCGGAGTTCCCCGGGCGGATCGCAGTTATCACTTCGCCAACCGGCGCCGTCATCCAGGACATTCTCAACGTTCTCTCCCGTCGTTACCCTCTTGTCGAAGTGGTCGTTATCCCTTCGGCAGTTCAGGGGGAGCGCGCCGCGCCCGAGTTGGTCGGGGCGTTCGAAACTCTGGACTCCGAATCGGACATAGACCTCGTTATATTGGCCAGGGGCGGCGGCTCGCTTGAGGATCTGTGGTCATTCAACGAGGAGCAGGTGGCTCGGGCAATCTTCGCCAGCCGCATCCCGGTGGTCAGCGCGGTGGGTCACGAAACCGACGTGACGATCGCCGATTTCGTGGCCGACGTGCGAGCGCCTACGCCGTCAGCCGCGGCGGAATTGGCCACCCCCGACGTGATGGATCTCGCTGCGCGGCTCGCCGGCGCAGTCTATTCGATGGAGTCGAGGTTGGTGCGGATGTTGGGTGAAGCGCGGACGGCCCTTGAGCAGGATATCGATCGGCTGGGGATGCGTGTCCCAGATACCAAGACGCCGAGGCAGCAAATTGACGTAATGTTGAGGTCCGCCGGGTTGGCCGTCCGAAGAGTTCTGGAGGCAAAGAGGGCAGACCTTCACACCCTGGACGTCCAACTCGCCGCCCTCGGCCCCGCGAAGATCCTCGGGCGCGGCTACGCCATGGTCCGATCAGCGAACGGCTCGGTCCTGACCAGCGTCGAGGGCATCGATGCCGGAGACCTGATGTCGATTACTTTCGGGGACGGCGAGGTGGACGCCGAGGCGAAAGTTGTCAGACGAAATTCGTAAAGTGCTGAAATGACAGCGTACAGCGGCGCGATGTGGTCTGGAATTACAATGTCGCTCCAGGAGATAGAAACCCGGATATGACGAAAATCACACAAGGTGGAGATGGCGGCTCCAAGAGTCGTTCGAGAACCTTCGAATCGTCTCTGCGGGAGCTGGAAAGCACGGTTCGCAGATTGGAAGAGGGCAATCTGACGCTGGATGAGGCGACCAAACTGTTCGAGTCAGGTATGCGCCTGGCTTCCCGGTGCAACGAACTGCTGACTTCCGCCGAGTTGAAAATCACACACCTTCAGTCAAGGTTTTCGGACCAGATGGCCCTGGTTCCGGACGAGAGTGACATGTACGACGAAGATGCGCCGTCGGGATCGTGACGAGGCATTCCCTGGCGCGAGGGTGTAATGATCGACTCTGAATGAACGCGTCGGGAAGAATCGGCGAGGATGGCGTTGACTAGACTACCGCGCGCCCCGCTCAAACTGGGATGGTTTTCGACAGGCCGTGGCCAGGGTTCGCTCGGACTGCTCACAGCTACGCTCAATGCGATTCAAGACGGCCGGCTCCCCGCGTCGATAGATTTCGTGTTCTGCAACAGGGAACGAGGTCAGGCGGCAGGCTCCGATCGCTTCATGGACTTTGTGGAATCTCGGAATATTCCCCTGGTCGCTCTATCGTCCCGCCGCTTTCGCAAGGAGCACGAAAATCGTCCATGGTCCGAGTTGAGGGAGTCCTTCGACCTGGCCGCCGCCGACCTTCTGACGGATCACAACCCCGACCTTTCGGTCAACGCCGGATACATGTTGATCGCTCCGGCGCTGTGCCGTGAATTCAGGATGATCAACGTTCACCCGGCTCTACCGAACGGCCCCACAGGTATGTGGCAGAACGTGATTTGGGACCTGATTGGACAGCGGGCGGACCGCACCGGCACGATGGTCCACGTCGTGACGGAGGACGTGGACGGGGGACCAGTGCTGTCGTATTGCTCCTACCCCATAAGGGGTCCGCAGTTCGATTCCCATTGGGCGGCGATAGCGGGCCTTGAATTGAGCGATGTCAGGGGAGAACAGGGTGAGGACCTGCCGTTATTCCGCGCCGTGCGGGAGGCGGGGCTCCTCAGGGAACAGCCGCTACTCGTGGGGACGTTGTGCGCCCTGGCGGATGGCCTGCTAGATCCGGAATTGGCTGCGGGCGGAGGGTGCGATCCGGCCGATCTTACAGGGCCGGTAGAGCGTGCTGTGGGGCTGGCCGACGGGGCTTAAAGACGAATCGGGCGGGCTCTCTGTTTTAACCTGGTTCTTTTGAGCCTCTGCCGCGAATCAGGCCGCCGTACGGTCGGCCGGCAGCAGGTCGTTCATCTGTTTGCCGGACTCGTCTATCAGAAGAGGCCAACGGCCATCGGTAATCGTCTCGGGCAAAATTATGCACTTGGCCACGTTCTTGAGCGACGGTATCTCGTACATGACGTCGACGAGCGTATCTTCGACGATTGCCCGCAATCCTCGTGCTCCTGCCTTGCGATGCTTTGAGAGTCTGGCCGTAGCTTCCAACGCCTCTTTGGTGAATTCCAATTCCACACCGTCGAATGAGAAGAGCGCCTCGTACTGTTTGACCAGTGCGTTTCGGGGCTCTGTGAGCACGCTGATCAGCTCATCATGCGTCAGGTCGGTCAGACCCACCACCAACGGAATTCTCCCGACGAACTCGGGGATGAAGCCGTAGGAGATCAGGTCAGTCGGCTCGATAGCTGTTAAGCCGAGCGTTGCTGAGTCACCCGATCCCGGTGACAGCGCGGGGGAACCGAATCCCATCGTCGAACGGTCCTTCAGTATCCTGCTTTGCAGCACCTCTTCAAGGCCGTCGAAGGTGCCGCCAAGTATGAACAGGATGTTCGAGGTATCTATCTGAATGAACTCTTGGTGCGGGTGTTTTCGACCACCCTGTGGCGGCACGTTGACCTTGGAGCCTTCAAGAATCTTGAGGAGAGCTTGCTGCACGCCCTCGCCCGACACGTCCCGTGTAATCGACGGGTTGGCCGCTTTGCGGGCGATCTTGTCGATCTCGTCTATGTATATGATTCCCTGCTCGGCGCGCGCCATGTCGAAATGTGCGTCCTGGATGATGCGCAGCAGGATGTTTTCCACGTCCTCGCCCACGTATCCGGCCTCGGTCAGCGAAGTGGCATCGGTGATTGCGAACGGCACGTCGAGGATCTTCGCCAACGTGTGCGCCAGGTGGGTCTTGCCGGACCCGGTAGGTCCGACAAGCAGGATGTTCGTTTTCTGCAACTCAATGTCGGAGTTTTCCGCTCCGAGCCACACGCGTTTGTAATGGTTGTAAACGCCGACGCTTATGACCCGTTTGGCGCGCTGTTGCCCGATTACGTAGTCGTTCAATAGCTCAAAGATTTCGCGGGGCGTCGCCGGTTTGGCTGGAGCGGAGGTCTCGGGTTTCTGGCCGGATAGGATCTGCTGGCAGCGGTCGACACACTCGTTACAGATAAATATTTTGGACGGACCGGCTATCAGCCTCCGGACCTCATCTTGTGGCTTGTTGCAAAACGAGCAGGCATACTGCTCGGAATCGTTGCCATCTTTGCGTGTGGATGAGGTGGTCATGTCTTATCCGTTATCGGAATAGTCTGCGGCGGCACTAACGCGCAGACAGGCGGTTTAACTGGATTGGGAAGCGCCATTCGCCGATTCCGGATTGGCGCGCAATACCTCGTCGATCAGGCCGTATTCCACGGCTTGATCGGCCGTCAGGTAGTAGTCCCTGTCGGTATCCCTTGCAACGCGTTCGTAGGGCTGTCCGGTCTTGTCTGCGATCAGTTGTCTCAGCTTGTCTTGCAGCCTCAGTATCTCCCTTGCCGCAATCTCCATATCAGATGCCTGGCCCTGCACGCCGCCTAGCGGCTGATGCATGTGTATTGTGGAGTTTGGGAGGGCGAATCGCTTGCCTTTCTCCCCGGACATGAGAAGAACGGTTCCCATGCTGGCGCACTGTCCGACGCAAATGGTCGACACGGCGCACGGGATGTGCTCCATCGTGTCCATTATCGCGAATCCTGATGTGACCACGCCGCCGGGCGAGTTCAGGTAGAGGCTGATGTCTTTTTCGGGGTCTTCTCTGGCGAGGTACAGAAGCTGAGCCACGATGAGATTGGCCACCTGGTCAGTTATCGGCGTGCCGAGGAAGATAATTCGCTCCTTTAGGAGCAGCGAGTAAATATCGAACGCGCGCTCGCCCCTGGCGCCCTGTTCGATCACCATGGGAATTATGTTCTCCGGCTGCATCGCCATGTGTTGTTCCTTTTCCTTGCTCACCATCCCGGTTGGATCCGGAATAGTCGGGCCAATTGGCTAAGTTTCGACTACCGTGTCACCGGCGTCGTCTGGTGGCTGACCGGCTCGCGCACCGGGGCTTGAGGGTGTCCACAGCCGACTCTTTTCCTCGAGGGCAAGTTCCACGGCCCTGTCAATCGCGGCTTTGCGCCTGAGCATCCGCCTTATGGCGCCCTTCGTTTCGTCAGAATCCAGATCGGCGGTTTCCTGCCCACTTTGGCGGATACGTTCGATCTCTTCCGAAACCTCCCCGTCCGTAACTTCGATGTTTTCGGCATTTGCAAGTTCTTCGAAAACCAACGAACGTTTCAGCCGTGTTTCAGCGGTCGATCGTGCGTTTGAAAGATAGTCGTCGCTGGTCTGTCCAAGGCTGTGGATGTAGTTTTGGAGGTTGAGATTGTGTCTGGCCAGCATTTCCTGCTGTTCGCTCAGCATGTGCTCCGTCTCGTGTTCGACCAGCAGCGGGGCCATCTTGATGTCTGCGCCTTCCACCAGAGCGTCGGCCACTTTATCTTCAAGCGATCGCCTGAGTTCATCCTCAGCGCTCTTTTGCAAACTATCCCGGACATAGGCGCGAAAGTCGTCCAGTGATTCGAAGTCCCCATCGAAACCCTTCGCAAGTTCATCGTCAAGCGGGGGCCGGTTCGGCTCCTCTAACCTCGACAGGTCGACCGCAAACACGGCGGTCTTGCCCGCGAATTCCGATTCCCGATAGTCCTCCGGAACCGGCAATTCGAAATGCCTGGACTCTCCCGGATTCAGGCCAACCAAGGCTTCCGAGAACCCTGGCAATATTCGGTTATTCTCGAGGTCAACCGGGATACGCGTATTCTCTAAACTGACCAGCGGCCGACCGTCCACGTCGCCCTTGACTGTGACCGTGGCCATGTCTCCGACCTTGACGGCACGTTCGACCGGATCATAAGTCGTCTGCATATCCCGAATGCGCTCAATGTGATTATCCACCTGGCTATCCGGGACCGGCTCAGGTTTGTCATCGAACGTGATTGAGGCGTAATCGCCCAGTTTTACTTCAGGGCGAAGGGCGATAGTAGCGTCCAGCTTTACGGTGGGTTCGCGCTCGACAATCGATACTCGGGGCGTGGCGGCCGGTTCGATGTCTTGTTCTCTGACCGCATCGCTGATCACAGCGGGGACGAGCCCCTCAAGGGCCTCGTCCAGCATGAAGTCGCGGCCGACGAATCGCTCGACGATTGTCCGCGGGGCTTTTCCGCGTCGAAAACCGGGGATGTTAGTGCGCTGGACCAGCCGCTGAAAAGCGCGGTTCATGTAGTCGTCCAGCCGGTCCTTGTCGACCTCGATGTGAAGGATGGCCTGCCGGTCTGGCGTTTCCTCACGAGTGATTTTCAATAACTGCTCCTACGGATCGGATTGCCAGAAACTGCGGCGGGACTAAGCTGAGACAACTTTCATATTGTATCGCGCAGTCCCGGAAAGGGACGCGTCAATTCTAAATCGGTGGCTGCGTGAGGCTCGGCCAACGGCCCTCAAAGGGCGGGCCGAATGTGGAGTTCGGCGAGTTGTTCCTCGGATACGGGACCGGGCGCGTCGAAGAGCGGATCGACCGCAGTCTGTGTCTTTGGGAAGGCGATCACCTCCCTGATCGAATCTTCACCCGCGAGGACTGCGATCAGCCTGTCCAGGCCAAGGCCCATGCCGCCGTGAGGGGGCGCGCCGTACTCGAACGCCTTGAGTAAATGGCCGAAGCGCACGTCGACCTCTGCCTTGCTGTACCCGATGACGTTGAATACGCGTTCCTGAAGGCTCCGGTCATGTATTCGAATGCTCCCGCTGCCTAGTTCCGAGCCGTTGCAGACGAGGTCGAAAAGCTGGCCGTGGACTCTTTCGGGGTCTGTCTCGAGATAGTCTTCGTGACCAGGCTGAGGGGCGGAGAATACGTGATGTTCAGGCGCCCAACTCTGAAGTTCTTCGTCGAATTCGAACAGGGGAAAGTCGGTAACGAACAAGTATCTGAATTCGTCCGGATCAGTTAAACCCAGACGCCGGCCCATTTCGTTCCTCAAGTTGCTCAAGGCCGCATTCACCGTTTTTGCGGCGCCTGCCACGATCAGAATCAGATCGCCGGCGCCGGCGCCGGTCAGGCGGGCGATCTCCGACATCACGTCAAGTGAAACATGTGACTTTATGGGCGAACGGACGTCATCCAGGGTCAGATTCGCGGGATTGGCGCTGTCAGCCAGCGCGACCGTTATCAGGCCTTGCGCTCCGCTGCTCCGGGCATTGCTGATCAGTTCATCCGTCTGTCTGCGGGTGTACCCGGCACATCCCGGCACAGCGAAACCGCGAACGGCGCCACCGGATGCCGCCACCGATTCGAAAACTCGGAACCCGCTGTGGGCTACCGTGTCCGTCAGCGTGGCCAACTCCAGACCGAAACGAATGTCCGGCTTGTCTGTGCCGAACCGGTCGATGGCCTCCCGGTGTGGGATACGCGGGAACGGAGCCTCGACGCGTGCGCCGGGCCGTATCTCAGTCGTAATGCGGCGATACAGGCCGTCGACAAGACTGAGTACGTCTTCCTGGTGAACGAAGCTCATTTCGAAGTCGAGTTGCGTGTGTTCAGGCTGCCTGTCCGCTCGCAGGTCCTCGTCACGGAAACATCGGGCGATCTGGAAGTAGCGCTCGACCCCGGACACCATGAGGAGTTGTTTGAGCTGCTGCGGCGACTGCGGGAGGGCGTAGAACTGGCCGGGATGTACCCGGCTAGGCACCACGTAGTCCCGGGCTCCCTCCGGTGTGCTCTTGGTGAGGATCGGCGTTTCGACGTGGACGAACCCATTTCCCCCAAGGTGTTCCCAGATGATGCGAGTGGTTTCGTGGCGCAGCCGCAGCATTTCCTGCATCCTGGGCCGTCGCAGGTCAATGTACCGGTAGGTCAGACGAAGAAGTTCGTCCACGTTCACGTTGTCGTCGACTTCAAAAGGCGGTGTCTTTGCCGGGCCAAGCACCCGCAGTTCAGAGGCTGCCAACTCGACATCGCCGGTCGGGATATTTGGGTTTTCGGCCCCTGGCAGCCGGCGTTTGACGATTCCGGTGGCTTGTACGACCCACTCTGAGCGCAGATCACCGGCGAGCTCGTGGGCTTCGGGCGAAACCCCTGGGTTGAAGACCACCTGGAGGATGCCGGAGCGGTCCCGAAGGTCGATGAATATCAGAGAGCCGTGGTCCCGCCTCCGGTGCACCCACCCGGCGACCTGTATTTCGTCGCCTTCGTCTTCACTGCGGGGCGCGCCGCAATCCCTGTTTTTGTACATACTTTGCCTTCTACCCCGGAAAATGCAGCGAATCCACCGGCCATGCGGGTAGGCAATCCGATCTGTCGAGGTTATGCAATGGTTTCGAGAGGGGGAGGAGTACTCCCAACTGAATCATCCGACTTGGACCGGACACGGCCCTGGATTAATCGGACCTGTCGGCGCGGAAACGGGTCGAAAGCCCGGTCAACGTTGTCGAGCGGGCTGACACCCCGGAGCGCGAAGGCTCAGTCAGTTCACACCGGTATTCCGGCAGACCTCTTCACAACGGCGAGGTTCACGAACGTCTCAGTGCGGCGGACGCCGCCGATGGTGCCCACCTGGTCTCGCAGGAATCGCCCCAATGTTTCGGCGTTTGGCAACGTCGCCCACGCGAATACGTCGTAAGTGCCGGTCGTGACGGCCACCCACCGGGTTGCAGTCAGTTTGGAAATCTCGTTGGCGACGGCATCAATCTTGTCGGGATCGACCTGCACGCCTATCAGCGCTTCGGATTCGTAACCCAATTTTCGGGGGTCCGGCAGGGCTACGACATTGATAATCTTTTCGTTGATAAGGCGCTTGAGCCGACGTCGGACAGTGCCTTCGCTGACGCCCACGTCCCGTGCGATGTGAGCGTTGGGCGCCCTGCCGGATTGCCCAAGGATATTGATGATTTTGCGGTCGAGATCGTCCATGGTTCCCCGTTCTCTAAGTCGCGATGGCCAGGAATTCGCGGTAAAACTGCCCGGGTTGACCGTTTAGAGGCAGTCATTGCCGGTCGTAGGCGACGACTAAGGTTTTTGATCCGGCGGCGGAATTCGCAGAACATGAATCATTAAGCCACCCTTATTCGCAATAATACATACTAAATTGGAGAGTCGAAAGCCCAATTCGTACGAAATGCGATATCGGCGCCGAGAAATTGGCCCAGCCCAGGTCGTTTGCCAGCGCGGGCCAGTCATCAAGTAGAATAATCGTTGGCGAATCAATTACAGCGTCCAACGGGGAACGACGCGCCCGCGCCGATTTCCCACGCCGGGAGGGCTTGATGGTCATCGAGAATCAGCAAATTTTGGCATTCACTGAGGCTGCCACGACCAAGCTGTCAGAGGTTCTTAAAGAGCAAGATGCCGAAGGATCGTATCTGCGTATCGCGGTCACCCAAAACCCTGCCGGGGGCGTGGAGTACGTGTTCGGGCTCGAAGAAGAGGCTGGCGAAGAAGATCGAACCGTTGAGTCTGGTGGAGTTCGAGCGTTGATCGATGAAGACAGCGCGCCGCTGCTTGATGGGTCGAGCATCGACTATGTAGAGGGGTTCCAGCGTTCAGGGTTCGTTATCTCCAATCCGAACTTTGCTGGCGGGTGTGCTTGCGGTGGGGGCGGTTGCGGCTGCTCAGGCGGTTAATAGTTAATAGCGGTCGCCGAACACTGCACGGGGTGGCGCCGGTTACGTATAATCCGCCGTCGGATTCAGACTTGATTGTTTCGCGCGCCTGGTGCTGGCGGCGTTAAGAGAGGTCGCCGGATGACATACATCATCGCAAAAGATTGCGTAGACGTGATGGACGGAGCATGCGTCGATGTATGCCCCGTCGACTGCATCTACTCAAAGCCGGGTGACCGGCAACTGTTCATCAGTCCAGACGAGTGTATTGACTGCGCGGCGTGCGAACCTGTATGCCCTGTTAACGCCATCTTCCCTGAAGATCAGGTGCCGGACGATCAGCAGGAATTCATCCCGCTCAACTACGACTACGACTACGACAGTTCCGAGCCCGGCCTGAACACCTGAGGCAGGGCGGTTGTAGCCAGTTCCCGGGGGCGGATTGTTCCGCCCCTTCCCAGCCTTGTCCCGCTGAATGTGGAGAGTGCGCTGCCGTCCCGATTTTCCGGACAGGACATTCGTTGCCCATGATTGAGTTGCGCCAGGGTCTCTTCCAACGCGGAAGGGATATATTCGTTTGAAGAATCGTTCCTGACTGCCCCACAGGGTGCGGGAATGATGTACGCTTTACGTAAGACGTACAATGATACAGGGATTCAAGGATCGGTCGACTAGGCAGTTTTACGAAGGCCAGTTGGTCCGAGCGTTCCAGGGATTTGCCAATCAGGCAACGCGTCGGCTAACGGTATTGGACTCAGCTTCAACACTGCAAGACCTTGGGGGTTTACCCAGTAATCGGTTGGAATCGCTCTCCGGCGTTCGGTCAGGGCAGCACAGCATACGGATCAATCGCCAGTGGCGCATCTGTTTTCGATGGAGCCACGATGGACCGTACGACGTGGAGATCGTGGATTACCACAGGTGAGGAGTTTGACATGAGTGTGAAAAACGGAATGCGGCCGGTACACCCGGGTGAGATATTGGGCGAAGAGCTTGAGGAGCTTGGCATGTCTGCCAATGCGCTGGCTGGCGCCCTCGGGGTTCCCGCGAACCGAATTACGACGATCCTGAAGGGCCAGCGCGGGGTAACCGCTGATACGGCTCTGCGCCTGTCCCGCTACTTCGGTACTACACCGCAACTCTGGCTGAACCTTCAGAAGACGTTTGAGTTGCGGGTGGCGGAGATCGAGTCTGCAATGGATATCGCGAGGCGAGTTCGGCCTCGCGATACCGTGCAGGTTGCAAGCGGCCATGTCAGCCTGCAAGTTGCCGAGGACAAGAGTCCTTATTGACCCGCGTCGCGAAGGGAAGGGGCACTGTTCCGCCGCTTAATGAGCAGTGCGTATGGCCGCTCCTTCGAAGAGTTAAGCAAAAGGTTCGCCAACTCGGGTGAGACGCGGGGCGTATTCAACTACGCATTTCCATTTACTTTTGGGCGTAACGTCCGCCGGCGGCTACGGGCAGCACGCCGAGGGCAACTGACTTAGCGTCGCCGGTTAGAGGGCAAACGCGTCAGGGATGCCCTCTCAGGGCCCCGACGCGTTAGGCCATGCGGAGGAATACAGGTGCAGGAAAAACCCAGGGAGTCAGGTGAACGGGTCCGGCGTGAGATCGAGGAGATACTCGCGAAGGACGAAGTCAAAGCGCCTTTGGCGGTCGCCGCTCCGAGGCCGGCACGCCCGGTTTCACGGATCGGCCGTGCCGGAATCACGTCCGGCCATCTCGTCGTGCTGGGGATGGTCACCCTCATTGCGGCAGGATTTCTTGGATGGCCTCTGACGCTGCCGTTCGCTCTTCTTGGAGCGGGGCTCTGTGCCGCAGGGTATTGGATGTCAGTAAGGGGCGGGCGAAAGGCCAACCCGCGGGTTCGCAAGAGCGAACAGCCTGCGACATGGTGGCGCGGCCAAAAGACCGAACCCTCGCAGGGCAGCGGCAACGTGGTCGACTTTCGGGAACACCGACCCAGTCTGCTACAGAGATGGTTCAAACGCGGCGACCGTTAGGCCCGCCATACATCGGGGGTGGCGGCATTCACCCCTCGTCCCGAACTTCCTCCGAAAAGGGGGAAGAATTTTTTACCGCTCCCACTGTTGGGGAACTGGTTTTACCCGATCTGTGAGTTGCGAGGCGCGTTCCTAGACGGCGCACTCGCCCTCCCCGCGCTCCAACTTGTACAGGACCGTCTTGCCCCAGTCCATGTAGCTGTCGATGTTTTCCCTGTCGAGAGGTCCGACCTCCTCTTTGTAGGGTCGGAACATCTGTTCAAAGGGCGCAGTGCCCACGCGTTGGACGAAACTGGCGAACGGCTCGTCAGCGTTCCGATTCTCGCGGTAGTAGTCGAGAACCGAAGTGAGAGCACGCGGCGCGAACCGGGCGGGCACCCGCGCCTTGACGCGCTGGCCCACTCGAACATCTCCGTCACCGTATTTACCGCCTAGGAACAACTCGTACGCCGGCACCTGGCCGCCCTTTCCCTTCATAACGGCGCCGTGGAAGCCGATATCGGCGATGTGGTGCTGGCCGCATGAGTTGGGGCAACCGCTGGCCTTGATGTGGATTTTCCTGATCAGCTGATCGTCTGTGTCGAGCTTGTCAATGACCTCGCCCAAAGCCTTGTTGAGCCCCATCGATGAGGTGATTCCCAGTTTGCAGGAATCGGTTCCCGGACAGGTAACGATGTCGCGGATAGTCTCGCGACCCGCCGCGGCCATGTCCAAATCCCTGAGCCCCAGGTAGACGTCGTAGAGCGCCTCGTCGCGAACCCACCTGAATATCAGGTTTTGCTGCTGGTCGATGCGCGCTCGTCCGCCTGCGAAGTCTCTTGCGATGTCGCCTAGCGGGGACCACTGTTCGGCGTAGATGTCGCCCCGCTCCACTCGTACGTAGACGAGGTTGAAGCCGGTCTGGCGTTGCGGGCTCGTGTTCTCTCGTTTCCAGAGGTCGTATGAATCGTCGTCCGCCGGTTCGGGTGTGCAGCTCGCCGCCGGTCCGGGCGCATCGGTTTCCTCTTCGTCGACGAAGAGAAGGGCGTCCAGATCGACGCTCTTCTTTGCCCACTCGCCTTTGAGTTCAAGCTCAACCAATCGCCGGAACTCTTCAATCCCTTCTCTTGCAATCAGGAACTTGATGCGAGCCTTCATGAGGCTTTTGCGCTCGTCGGTCGACCTGTTGAAAATCCTGAGGCACGCTTCGGAGACCTTCAGGAACTCGTCCACCGGGACGAATTCGTAGAGCGTGTCGGCCATCCGTGGCATGATCGACAGTCCGCCGCCGACCACCATCTTGAAACCTCTTTGGCCGTCCCTGACGCGGGCTATGAAACCGACGTCGTGAATAGCCGTAATCGATACGTCGTTCTCCGATCCCGAGAACGCGGTCTTCACCTTGCGCGGCATGTTTTGAGTAGTGGCGTGCCGCAAAAAGTACCGGGCGTACGCGCCGGCGTAAGGCGTCACGTCGAAAACCTCATCACTTGCAACGCCGGCCTCCGGAGGGGCCACGACGTTGCGAACCGTGTTGCCGCAAGCCTCACGGGTGGTCAGGCCCACGTCGCCCAGGGCTCGCAGGACCTCCGGGGTTTCCGGCAACGGCACGTGGTGGAACTGGACATTTTCCCGGGTGGTCAGATGCCCTTTTTTCAAAGGCGCAAAGCGGTCCGAAATCTGCCCCATTACGTCCATCTGGTCTGCGGTCAGGCCGCCAAATGGGACTTTTATCCGGATCATCTGGCTGTCGGGCTGTCTTTGCCCGTAGATACCCTGGCGCAGCCTGAAACGAGTGAACTCAGTGTTGTCCCACTCGCCGGCTCGGAAGCGCTGGACTTCCTCTTCGAAGGTTTCGATCTCTTCTGGCAGGATCGGCAGTACGCGTCTCCCTGCTGGATTCGGAGTCCATTTTTCTCCGGCCGTGGATCGATTGGCTGTAGTGGTCAATCCTGTCTCCCTGCCTGCCTGTGTAGTCTGACGTCACAGTCTGGCTTGCGCCCAAATTCGTAAATGCTGACCGGATTTCCGGTCCAATTACAAATTATGCTCATTAATAGTTTGGCCCCACGCCGCTTTCTGGTGTGGGGCCGAAATTGTCGCGGTGTGTCAAAACCGTGCCCTACGGTCCACAACATGAACAGTATTTACGCATAGATCGCATCATGCGAAGTTTACCAATGCTGTAGAGATAGCGTCAAAGTGATGTAATTCGCAATTCGGGTTGCGCCCGGCTGCCTGTGAACCGCACCATATCAGTGTATTTCAACGGCATTGAAGCAACAAGGTGGTCTCAATGGGCGGCGACAATTCTCTAAACGGAATCCATTTCATGCTTCCGACACCATTCTCAGAGGATGGACGTTTGGATGTAAAACCCTTTGGCCGGCTCCTCGGCGCGGCGCAGGTTGCGGGGTGCCGAGGGGTTGTGTGCCTGGGGGTAATGGGGGAGGCGCATCGCTTGACCGACGCAGAAAGATCGCAAGTTCTCGAAGCGGTTGTAGCGGTTTCCGGCAGTCTTACGGTCACAGTCGGGATCAGCGCCGAGAGCGAGCAGGTGGTCGCAGAACGGTCACGCGAGGCTGAACGGGCCGGGGCAACCGCGGTGATGGCGTCGCCGGCGAGGATGGCGAAACCCAATCCTGAGTCCACGTTCAGCTACTACGCTCAGATTCAGGAGTCTACCGCTATTCCTATCGTGGTCCAGGATCTCCCTGAACAGACCGGCGTGCACATGGACCCAGCGTTCATCGCGAGGCTCAACCGCGAGCTTCCCGGGGCGAAGTACCTCAAACTCGAAGACCCGCCAACGCCGCCCAAGATAACCCGGGTTCTGGCCCTGACCGGAGACCGCATGGGCATATTCGGCGGTATGGGAGGTGGTTTCCTGCTTGAAGAACTCCAACGGGGGGCCGTCGGGACGATGACGGGTTTCGCATATCCAGAAGTGCTCGCGGCTATACATCGCCGCCATGCCGCCGGTGACGTGGATGGCGCCCGCGGCATCTTTTACCGTTGGCTCCCGCTGATTCGCTACGAGAACCAGCAGGGAATTGGCCTGTCCATCAGAAAGCACATTCTTGCGAAACGAGGTTTCCTCGACGTACCTGCGGTGCGCAGACCCGCGCCCGCCCTCGATGAAGCGACGCGCGCAGAATTGGACGATGTCCTCGGAGCGCTCGATCTGGATGTGTCCAACCTGTAATAACGACGGTTCATGCCCGTCAACAACATCCCTTGGGGGAAATAATGCAGCCATTGCCATTCGACCCCGCCGTCCGGCCTTCGGCCCCTCAATACGACGTTGACCTGACCGAAGGCGTCAAGGTTGCCGCCAGAGACGGCGTCATACTGTCGACCGACGTGTATCTACCAGCGCGCGGCGGGAAGCCGCTGCCGAGTCCTTTGCCTACCCTCCTCCAGCGGACTCCGTACAACAAGACCGAATTCGAGTTGTCTTCGGGGGATGCGCACTGGTACGCCGAACGAGGTTACGCGGTCGTGGTTCAGGACTGCCGCGGATGTTTCGAATCAGAAGGGGACGTAGATTTTCTGTTTCCCGAGGCGGAGGATGGATTCGACACCATGCAGTGGATAAAGGAACAACCCTGGTCAACCGGCCGAGTCGGGACATGGGGTTGTTCGTGGGCGAGTTGGACACAGACGGCGATGGCTGCCCTGGGTCCGGACAATCTGGCAACGATGATCCCGAACATGAGCGGATCGAACGCTCACGAAAGTTCGGTGCGTCAGGGCGGAGCGTTGGAGCTTCGATTTCTGGCGTGGGCGTTTTGGCATTCAGCATCGAACAGCCAGAAACAACTAAAAGACAAGGATTTCGTCACCCCTGCGCTAAATCTCGGCGCGCCGACGTTCGGCGAGTGGATAACGCGAATGCCGATTCGCAAAGGCCAAACACAACTCGCCATCGTGCCGCCATACGAAAAATGGGCTCTGGAACTACTCAGACACTCCGACTACGACGAGTACTGGAAGCATCCAAGTGTCAACCCCAGGGAGCACTACGATAGCTTCCCGGATGTGCCGATTCTCCTGGTTGGCGGGTGGTACGACTCTTACGCCCGCGGCTCGGTCGAGAACTTCAAGGACCTGACGGCGAAGAAGGCTGGCCCGGTACGGCTGCTGATGGGTCCGTGGACGCACGGTACCGCTACTACGGAGTTGGACTACGCGGGCGACATTGAATTTGGCGCGCAGGCGGCGCTCGACAGCTTCAGAGCAGTTCATCTGAAGTGGTTCGACCGCTGGATGAGAGGTGTGGATACCTCCATCGATGACGATGCGCCTCTGAGGATTTTCGTGATGGGTGGAGGTTCGGGGTGCCGCACTCCCGGAGGACGCATGATGCACGGCGGCAAGTGGCGCTCCGAGAAGGAATGGCCGCTTGCACGCACGCGCTTTACCGAATACTTCCTGCACGAAGATGGATCGCTCGACTCTTCCCCGCCGCAAGCGGCCGAATCGAGCACCACTTACCGCTTCGACCCCGGCAACCCCGTGCCGTCGATTGGCGGCAGCGTATCCTCGCTCCGAGAGCTTGCGCCCATGCCCGCCGGCATCTCCGACCCGTCCCTGGTAGCACGGGGGCATCGGCAGCACGACATTATGGTCGCTGGGGGATTTGACCAAACTGAGCGGCCCGATGTGTTCGGCTGCAACCCGCCTTACCTGCCGCTCGGGTCTCGTCCCGACGTGCTCGTGTTCCATACGGACCCGCTGGATGAGCCAGTCGAAGTAACTGGCCCGATCGAGGTCAAACTGTGGGTAGCCACGGATGCGCTCGACACGGACTTCACGGCTAAGCTCATCGACGTTTACCCTCCGAGCGATTGGTACCCGTTCGGCTATCACCTCAATTTGACCGACTCGATCATGAGGCTTCGCTACAGGAACGGATTCGAGCGCGCTGAATTCGTCGAACCAGGTGAACCCGTACAGGTGACGATCACGTTGTATCCGACGAGCAATGTGTTTGCACAAGGCCATCGGATCAGGCTCGACATATCGAGTTCAAACCACCCGCGTTTCGACGTAAATCCCAACACCGGGGAGCCGATAGGCCTGGACCGCAGGCGCGCGGCGGCGAACAACACCGTATTTCACGACCATGGCCGGGCGTCAAAAGTCGTTCTGCCCGTGATACCGGCCGTGTCGGAGGGTTAGCGGCGCCGGTCAATATGGCGACGCGACACGACAACAGAGAGATAACAACAGTCCAAATAACCTCCGGCTGAAGAAGGTCAAACCTCTGCTCAGGCCGCGGCGCCCCGAACAAGCCGCACGCTCGCAGACGCAATCCGTGTGAGGAGCACGTCTGTCGGCCGAATGCCGATCAGTTCCGCCTTTCGACGTAGCCCCAAATGCCGGTGAACCGACAGGCCTCCGACGTATGTGGGCCGCGGCTTAACTGCCGTGAACGGGCGTCATAAGTCGTCTTTCCCGTGAAAGCGGCCACGGCGGGGGTCAGCGCGTCAAGTCAGGTTGTCGGCGCGACAATACAATGCTGAAATTACGTTGAACCAGGAGATATCCGGATGACATCCGGCCAGACAAGTTCAGTCTTCTGCTCTCACTGCGGCACCCGGAACGAGCCGGACGCCTATATGTGCGACCGGTGTGGGGAGCGCGTATATCGGCCGAACATTGATCAGTCGCCGCCTTTGGGCCTCGTAGCGTGCGGTAAGTGCAACGCGCCAAACGAGGCCCATGCCTTTTATTGCGCGGACTGTGGCCACTCCATGGAATCGGCGGTCAGGATCTCGCCGGAAGTTGCTGCATCGTCGAGCCGAGTCGCGGGGCCAAAACCTCAGTCGCCTTCGTCGAGCCTGCGAAAACCGGAACCGCGGGCCGAAGTTAGCAGCAGGGAACCGATTCGGCCGGCTCAAGGTTTGCCGGATTCAACCGGCGCGAGTACCGAAAACGGATCTGGGGTTCGTGGGGCCAAACTTCCGGAATCGCTAAAGGGCTTCAACTGGGCAGCGTTTCTGGCCACCCCGATCTGGAGCTTGTTCAATCGGGTCTGGATAGGCCTCGTCGCCTCGGTCGGCCTAGCCGGAGTCCTCTATATATTTCGGGTACCGGTTGTTTTTGCGTTCCTTCTTCAATTTCCGCTTTCAATCTACTTCGGCCTGAAGGGAAACGAGCTTGCGTGGCAAAGCAAGAAGTGGTCAAGTACAACGCAGTTCGCCCGAATGCAACGGACTTGGCTCATTATCGTCATCGTATTGACGGTATTGTTGTCCATGCTGATCTTGATACAGGGATCGCCCGCCGGCGGACAGGGCGACGCGGTTCCCTAAGGGCGGCGGGGCAATAATGACATGACAATGAACCAGGACATATCGGGATGACATCCGCCCAGGCAAGTTCAATCTTCTGTCCCCACTGCGGTACCCGGAACAAGCCGGACGCCTATGTGTGCGATCGGTGTGGGGAGCGCATCTATCGGCCGAATGCCGATCAGCCGCCGCCATTGGGCCTTGCGGCTTGCGGCAAGTGCAACGCGCCAAACGAGGCCCACGCCTTCTACTGCGTGAACTGTGGCCACTCCATGGAATCGGCGGTCAGAATCTCACCGGAAGGCGCCACGTCGTCGAGCCGGGTCGCAGAAAAGCCGCAGCCGCGGAGCCGAGTCACAAGTCCGCCGGGGCCGCCGGGGCCGCCGCGCCGAACGCCGGAGCCGCGGGCCAACGTTGGTAATCAAGAATCGATCCGGCCTGCGGAGGGGTTGCCGAATGCGACGAGTCCGATTGCCGAGAATGGTTCTGGGATTCGCGGGGCCGAACTGCCGAAATCTCTGAGGGGTTTCAATTGGGGCGCATTCCTCATGGGCCCAATCTGGAGCCTGTTCAACCAGGTGTGGATCGGCCTGATTGGATTCATCGCCGTCTTCCCGCAGATACCGATCGTGATCAGACTTCTCATCACGTTGGCGCTCGCTTTATACCTTGGATTCAAAGGGAACGAACTTGCGTGGCGAAGCAAGAAGTGGACTAGTACCGCGCACTTTGCAAACGCGCAAAAGACCTGGCTCATCGTGGGTCTCGCCGCTACGGCAATGTCGGCCATCTTGTTAATTATTGTGCTTCAGGGCTCGCCCGTCGAAACGATTCGATAAATTCGGATTCCAGCGCCCTGCCAGGGCGCGAGGTTATTTGGCCGGCTGTCAACAGAGCGTCGGGGTTGATTTGGATGATGGCGCGGGAGTCGGGGAAGCCGATTGAGCCAACCCGTCCCCTATGAGGCTGGCGGCTATCGACACCATGGCCAAAACAATGCCGGGCCAGATGATCAGCCACGGCGCGGAGAACGCGTAGGTCTGCGCCTCGCCGCCGAGCAACGCGCCCAGAGAGGCGCTGCCGCCCGGCCCTGCGCCCAGAAAACTGAGCGAAGCCTCCGCCAAAACGGCCCCTCCGACCTGCGTCGACACCACAACGGCCCACGGACCAAACGCGTTGGGCGCCAAGTGACTCGATATGATGTGCCGCGTCGACGCCCCTGAAGCCCATGCTGCCTCCACGAATCCCGCTTCCCTGAGAGTGAGCGCCGATGATCTGGCCACTCGCACGATGAGAGGCGTGAACGCGACAGATAGCGCAATGATGACACCCGTACGCGTCGGGCCGGTCGCTGCGATCACCGCCAGAGCAAGTACGAGCAGGGGCAGGGCCATCAGGGAGTCGATCAGGCGTTGAAGTAGCAGATCAGGCCATCCTCGCCAGAATCCCGACGCCAGGCCGAGAATGCCGCCCGCGATTCCCGATATCGCAGCAGCGGTTACCCCGACCATCAGCGATCCTCGAAGGCCTTTGGCAACGCGCGTCAGGACATCCCGCCCGAGCTGGTCGACCCCCATCGGATGCGACCACGACGGGCCGGTCAAACTGTTTTCGAGGTCGCCTCGCCCACCGTCTTCGCTCGCGAGTGGACCCAATAACAGCAGTAGCAGTAGCACCAGCATTAACGCCATGCCGGCCCTCGCGGAGTTCGATGCGGCAATACGAAATGCCATGCCGGAGGCCGTCATGCCGCGAGCCTCACCCTCGGGTCGAGGCGCGAGTACGCAAAGTCCACGGCGAGGTTGGCCACTACGGCGAAAAACCCGAATAGCAGCGCCAAAAACTGGACTAGCGGGTAGTCGCGGGAGAGAACGCCGTCGGTCAGCAATCTGCCAAGCCCGGGCAGGCCGAAGACCTGTTCAATCACGACCGAACCGCTCAGCAGAAACACGGTCTGCGCGCCCAGCACGGTCAGGCCCGGCAGGGCGGAAGCGCGAAATGCGTGGCCCCACAAAACTCCGGATCGGCTCAGACCTTTGGCTCGCGCGGTCCTGACAAAGTCGCTTTCCAGAATCTCGGCCGTAGCTGTCCGAACGACTCTGAAGATCAGCGCTCCGGGTCGAACCGCCATCACCGCGGCCGCAGGAATCATGCGGACGAGGTTGCCGGCGGGATCCTCCCAGATTGGCCTGTAACCGGCGGCAATGAACAGGTCGGCCCATATAGCCAACGCCAACACGACGATCAGACCGAGCCAAAACGTCGGGGCCGAAAGTCCGGCATGGGCCGCGGCGCGTGCTGCCAGGTCAAATCGTCCGCCCATCGCACCTGCGGCCGTGACGCCGGTCACGGCGCCTGTCAACCCCGCCAACACTAACGACAGCAACGATAGCTCGATGGTCACGGCGATTCGCGGAGTCACCTCTTCGCTCACAGGGACTCCGCTAACGAGTGACTTTCCGGCGTCGAGGCGGGCCAGACCCGCTATCCATGCGAAGTACTGGACAGGGTAGCTGCGGTCCAACCCGAGGGCGGCGCGCCGGTCTACCATCTGTTGGGCGCTGAGGCTCCCCTCGCCAGGGGATCTGGCCATAGCGGCGAGGACGGCATCGCCCGGAGCGATTCGGAGCAGAATGAACGCGATCAGGCTGACCCCCCAAATAGTGATGGCGGAGATGGCCGCCCGCCGCACCAGGTAACGGGTCAATTCATCGAACGGGATTGCCCGCTCACTCGATCCATACCCGCGCCAGGCGTCTGCCCTGGTACAAGCTCGGGCCTCCGGGTTCTAATCCGTGGACGTTCGCCCACACCGGCGCGCGTCTCGAACTCCACTGGAACCAGATCTTGGCGTTCTCCTGCCATATCTTTCGCTGGATATCGTCGAGGAGCGCCTTTCGTTCCCCGGAGTCGAGGAGACGGCTCTGCTGTTCGATCATTCGGTCGAGTTCGGGGTCGCACAGGCCCGGAAAGTTCTCGCTGCCGCCGCACGAGTAGTGATCGGTGAGAATCGGGTCGGGATCGTCCAACGAGAATGAGTGACTGTGGCCGATGATGTTGAATTCGCCTGTCCTGATGATGCGTTGGTAGTCGACTGGCTCAACGGGAGTCACTTCCGACTTAATGCCTACCAGGCTGAGTTGCCCCGCTGCGAAGTCGGCGAGCGTCTGAAAAAACGGGTTGGCCTGCGTCAACATGGGCGCTTCAAGTCCGTCTGGGTATCCGGCCTGTTCAAGCAGAGCCCGCGCTTCGGCTCGTTCCACCTCCTTGTCGCCATAGCCCGCCAACGTCATCACCTCGCTTTGATCGAGCCCCCACGGCCCGCCCGGCGGCAAGATGGCGCCCGCGTACCCTGGGCCGAGTGCGAGGTCCGCGTCCGGTCTGGAAAGGGCCAGGTTCACTGCTCGCCTCACCCGCGGATTGTCGAATGGCGGCTCGTTAAGGTTTAGCTGAACTGTGTTGCCTCCGGCGGAGGGCGACCTGAACACGTTGATTTCACCGGCGAAGTCCCGTTCCAGAACCTGCGCCTCCGGTTCCGTGATGATTGCGATTGCGTCAATCTCGTGGGTGCGCAGGGCGGCCATGCGTACGGCCGGCTCCGGAATGACAAGAAACCGCACCTCGTTCAACTTCGGCAAGCCCGGTTCGTAGTAGCCGGTATTTTTCAACAGGCTGTACGCGGAACCCCTCGTCACTGAGCCGGCCGTGAAGGGACCGGTTCCGACTACGCTCGAAAATTGCGCCATGGACGGGGGATCGAGGAGTTCGGTCTCGGCCCGGGGATAGACCGATACGTAGACACTCGACAGATTCGGCAAAAACGAAGCGGCAGGAAAGTCGAGTGTTATTGTGAGCGTCGACTGGTCCGGGGCGGTTAACTGTGAAACGGAGCCTACGTATCTCGCAATGACCCCACCGCGCCCGATAGTCATCCCGGCCGGCGGGTCGATGATCCTGTCGAGGCTGAATTTCAAGTCGTCGGAGGTGAGCGCCCGACCATTGTGCCACTTGATATCCGGCCTGACGGTGAATGTCCACTCGGTACCGTCGTCAGAGGTTTTCCAACTTGTCGCCAAGTCGGGCACGATGACCGAATGGTCCTGCGCCGAACCCTTGACGATTTGCGACAGCAGTGGGTTGCAGGGGTGAACGGACTGGTAACTCGTAGCCTGCGACATGGGGAGGTCGCAACTCGTGGGGTCCCGCGCCTGGGCCATCCGCAGTACCCCATTGGTGCGCTCGACGGGCGATTCGTCCGCCGGACCGTATGCCGATGAGTCGGCCGTTGCCACTGCGGTGGCCGCCTCAGTAGCCGTCGGCGCGGCTTGGGGCGATTCGTCCGCCCCGCTGCACGCCATGGCGACGAGCGCCGCGAGCGACAACAGGCAAACTATCGGGATCCGCAGGCCGGCGCGGGTAAGTGGCATAGGTTTACTTCGACTTGACCTGTCTTTGTCGTAAATCGTGGGTCACGGCTTTAGGTGGCCTTGCCGGTCCCGACGAATCAGGTAATGACTCTGGCCGACTCCCCCCAGCGGGTCGTGTACTTTTCTACGAGCCTATGAAATTGCCCCCGGTAGTTCTCGGTCTGAATCGGGGGGGTGTTCATGATGATTGCGTCTTCAATGCCGGAGTAGTATCGCCGTTTCACCCCGATGTCCTGAAAACCGTACTTGCGGTACAGGGATCTGGCGGCATCGTTGGATGCCCTGACCTCCAGAGAGACGATGCGCGAATTTCGCTGGAGGGCCCGTTCGAGGCAGGCGATCAACAGCAACTCCCCAACTCCCCGCCGTCTTTCGTCCGGTCTGCTGGCGATGATCACCACGTGGGCCTCGTCGAGGACGAACCACATTCCTGCGAACCCGCCCACGTATTCTGAGTGCCGTTGGCCGCCCAGCACGGACGGTCTTTGAGTAGTCAACCAGAAGACGAATTCCCTGACCCAGCTAAATGGACCGTTGGAGTACGCTTTATTGCCTGACGGATGCTTGCCCCATCTGGCGTTACGCCGTTCTTCGCTGGTCCAGGCCCTTTCCGCCACGAAGTACGTCGCGTTGTCCCGCTGTAACTCCCGCCGGAACCTCGTGGGGTGTTCAAGGTCGGGGAATGCCTCGCGCTCCACGGTTGCCAACACGTGAGCGTCGTGCGGGTCGGCCGTGTGGACTCCGTAAGGGTTAGTCGACTGCCCGGCATCCGCGTCCGTCATCGGTTTTGCCCCGGTGATGGGAGTTGACTGGGATCTTTTAAGTTCCGGATCTGAAACTGAGCGCACGTTACGATTCGTTGCATGAATTGCTGATTGCACCGGTATATTAGCAATCGGGATATTCACGCGACGGACCGCGTCGGGCCAATGCGCGTGCGTTTCCCACAGGTTCGGCCTTGCCGGCAAGGCCAAAAGGGACGTAAAACGTAACGGGAACACGCTGCGTCGGGAACGCGGCGGCGCGAAACTGTTCCTTGCATTCCTAAAGTACTACGCGAGATTTAATCACGGCGGCCACACAATCAATTCGAGTTGGGCGCGGGGTGGGCGAACCACGTCCCGGTCCCGAGGCCACTGACCGTCGGCCGAAAGCCGCGGTCGTTCTGCGAATCGTCCGTCTGGCGGCCAGACACCGATTGCGGCTCGGTATAGCGTTTTCCGCCGCCATCGTCGCGGCCGTGTTCCAGCTCTGGATTCCCCAGTTGTTGGGGCAGTCGGTCGACCGCGCTCTCACCTTGCTTACGGACCCCCTCACGAATGTCGGCGAGGCCCGGTCGCAGCTAATTGTCACGGGGGTCTTGCTGGTCGTGGCAGGCGGGCTCCGGGGCGGCTTCTCGATGTTCTACACGTACCTTGGCGAGTCGATTGGTCAACGCATGGCGTACAGGCTGCGGATGGCTTACTACGAGCAGCTTCAGCGTCTCAGTTTCAGCTACCACGACCGCTCGCACGTCGGCGATATTCTGGCCCGCGGCATCCTGGACCTTGAGGGTGTGCGCATGTTCGTGAACACGGCAATGCTGAGGACCGTGTACCTGTTGATCCTCATCGGCGCCGGCGCCTACCTGATGATCTCTACCAACTGGCAACTGGGGCTCATCAGTCTCAGTTTCGTCCCGATCGTGGCGTGGAGAGCATCGGTCGCGAGAATGAAACTGCGCCGGTTGTGGATGAAGCGGCAGGAGAAAATGGGTGAGATGACCACGGTTATGGAGGAGAACCTGGGGGGCACACGAGTCGTCAGGGCCTTCGCGGCCGAAGACTACGAAATGGCCAAGTTCGACGTGAAGTCGAACGAGGCGCTGGCGCTCTCGAATGCCACTGTCGGCGTCTGGGTCCGCAACTCCACATTTATCACGTTCGTGTTTCTGATGGTGTGGGCCCTGATTGTGTGGATCGGCGGACTCAACGTCATCGACGGAAAGATGACCGTGGGCGAGTTGGTCACGTTCCTTGCGTACATGGGCATGTTGCAGATGCCTGTGCGCCAATTGGGCATGATGGTCAACGGATATGCGCGGGCCACTACGTCAGGGGCCCGGCTTTTCGAGGTGCTGGATCTTGTGCCCGAGATTCGGGACAAGCCGGACGCCAAAGACCTGAACATCTGCGATGGCGCCGTCAAGTTCACCGACGTCCATTTCAGCTACGACGACGAGCCGGTACTCAGGGGCATCTCGTTCGAGGCCCGGCCTGGCCACACTATAGGCATTGTTGGCCCGCCAGGCAGCGGCAAGTCGACCATCGCTCATCTCATTCCCAGGTTCTACGACTGCACGGCAGGCGCGATTACTGTCGATGGGCAGGACGTTCGGGACGTTACGCTCGACTCGCTTCGGCACGCCGTGGGCGTCGTGGAGCAGGACACGTTCATGTTTTCGACGAGCGTCTACGAGAACGTGGCGTACGGGGAGCCGTACGGCAGAAGGGCGGACGTAGAGAACGCCACCGACCTTGCGCAGCTTCACAAGTACGTGTCGACCCTGCCGCTTGGCTACGACACGCTGGTGGGCGAGCGCGGCGTAAGGCTTTCGGGCGGGCAACGGCAACGGCTGTCCATCGCCCGCAGCATCATGCTCCGGCCGTCCGTGATTATTTTCGACGACTCGACTGCGGCGATCGACGCGGCGACGGAGCAGCGGATCAGGGCTGCGTTGGCTGACGTGACGCGGGACCGCTCGGTGATCATCATTTCCCACCGCCTGAGTTCGCTTATGCACGCCGACGAGATTCTGTTCATCGAGGAAGGTCTTGTAGCGGAGCGCGGTAGCCACGAAGAGTTGATCACCCGGGGCGGCAAGTACCAGGAACTTTACGAGCTACAGATTCGGCCTGACATGGACCTGGACCGGAGTAGCGAACAGCTGGACGAATCCACCGGGGAGTCGCCGTCATGAGGGGTGGAGGCGGCGGCGGCGGCGGCATGGGCGGCGGCATGTCGATGGGCCGCCAGTCATCGGTGCGGCCGGGGCAGACCGCCGAGCAGATCTTCGGAGACGCGTTCGACGGGCAGGTTGTCAAGCGATTCATCGCTTTTGTGTATCCCTACCGCAAACTGATTGCCATGACCATGGTGGCCGTTCTGATCTTTAGCGCGACGACCCTCGCCTTTCCGCTGCTCGTCAAATACGCCATCGATCGGGGCCTGCAGGGTGCGGGGAACAAAGAGCAGTTGGGGGTTGCGGTGGCCGCGTTGTTCGGAGCGGTGTTGCTGAACTACCTCAGCAATTTCCTGCAGGAGATCATCGTGGTTCGCCTGTCCATGCGCGTTCTGTTCGACTTGCGTCGGTCCATGTACCTACACCTTCAGCGAGTCTCCATGTCGTTCATGGACAAAACGGAGATCGGTCGGCTGATGGCGCGCCTGCAAGGGGATGTAGCGGCCCTTCAGGAGTTCCTGGAGACTGCGGTATTCGCCATCGGAGACTTGCTTACGCTAGTCGGGATCATCTGCGTTCTTCTGATCCTCGACCCGATGCTGGGGGCCCTGACCCTGATAGTCATACCTGCGCTGTTCCTCGTGCGCATCGTCTGGCTGCCCCGTGCGAAGCGCGCATTCTTGCGGGCGCGGGAATTGTTGTCGGAGGTCAACGGCGCGCTGAACGAGAACGTCAATGGCGTCAAGATCGTCCAGGGCATGGTCCGGGAGCGCATCAACTTCGAAATGTTCGACGAGAAGGCGACAGAAGCCCTGAAGAGCCAGCAACGCGCCGCGCTATTCGGACAGTCTCTGCTACCTGTGGTCGATACGCTGACCGGAGTGGCCATGGCCATTGTGGTGATTGTCGGAGGGAGTCTTGTGCTCGACAGCGCGCTCGAGGTCGGGGTAATGGTGGCGTTCATGCTCTACGTGCAGAGATTCTTCGACCCGATCCGCTCGCTGACCATGCACTACACCACCATGCAGCGGGCTATGGCTTCCGGCCAACGGATTTTCGAGGTGCTCGACGTGCCCGTCGACATACGGGACAAGGGCGACGCCATCGATCTCAAGGATACCGACGGTGCAATTGAGTTCAGAAACGTCACCTTTGGCTACTTTCCCGATCAACCGATACTTAACAACGTGAGCTTTCGCGTCGAGCCAGGCGAAACTGTCGCCCTCGTCGGGCCGACCGGTTCGGGGAAAACGTCGACAACGGCGCTTATTCACCGCTTCTACGAGACCTGGGAAGGACAGGTGATGGTGGGGGGTCACGACGTGCGGGACGTGACTCAGGAGTCTCTCGGCCGACAGGTGTCGATGGTGTTACAGGACCCCTATCTGTTCACCGGCTCCGTCTACGAAAATATCAGGTATCGGAAACTAGAGGCCACGAGAGAGGACATCGTCGCCGCCGCGCGCGCAGTTGGCGCGCACGAGTTCATCATGCGCCTGCCCGACGGTTACGAAACCATGCTGGAGCAGCGTGGCGGCAACCTTTCGATCGGTCAGAGGCAGCTGGTCAGTTTCGCCAGGGCGATCGTCGCCGATTCTAAAATTCTTGTTCTTGACGAAGCTACGGCCAACATCGACAGCTACACCGAGATGCTGATTCAACAGGCGCTCGCAAGGCTTCTCGAAGGGCAGACAGGGGTGGTAATCGCCCATCGTCTGGCCACTATAAGGAATGCCGACCGGATCATCGTGCTACAGGATGGGCGCATAATCGAGACCGGCACGCACGATGAGTTGTTGGAACACGGCGGACTCTACTCGCGGCTCTATTCGCTCAACTACGCCTCGTTCGACGACATGCCGGACGAATTGATTTTGGAAGTCACACAGGCGTACCGAATAATGACCTGATCGATTGCGTGGCGATTTGCCCCTGGCTGCGACCTGCGGACTGGATGGTGTGCGCTGCCTCTCGAGAGGCCTGGAGCGGGCCTCTTCGTTGTGTTAAAGCGCGCCCTGTTTTGTCGGTACGTGCGGTGTTAGGCTGAGGCCATCGACCTCCGCACGTTTCAACATGAGCCGAGAACACTCTCCGGATATGCTCCCAGTCAAGGAAAGACAGCAGCTGGCCGGGCACGACGACGTTCGCAGAAACGTGAGAAACAGGGTGTTGTGGCTCGCCTGCGCAATGGTGCATTGGGCCAATAATGTCCGATCCAGCCCGGACGGCATGAAGGTCGGAGGCCACCAGAGCGCATCCGCCTCGTCAGTCGCCCTGCTGACCGCCCTGTATTTCGAGACGCTCAAAGCGTCCGACAGGGTCGCCATCAAACCGCACGCCTCTCCCGTTTTTCACGCCATACAGTACCTGCTTGGCAACTTGCCCGAGAGTTTTCTGGCCCGCTTCAGGGCTTTTGGCGGCCTGCAGGCCTACCCCAGCCGGACCAAAGACCCGGACGAAGTGGACTACTCTACCGGGGCAGTCGGAATGGGCCCTGCCGCGGTCGCCTTTGGGGCATTGACCCGCGAGTACCTGGCGTCACACGAGCTATCACCCACTTCCGGCCGCTTTTTTGCACACATCGGCGATGGTGAACTGGACGAAGGGTGTGTGTGGGAGTCTGCCGACGAGCCTCTGGTCGAGGAACTGAACCGGTGCATCTGGATCATCGACCTCAACCGGCAGAGCCTCGACCGGGTGATTCCCGGGATACGGATTCAACGATTCCGTCAGATGTTCGAGGCGAACGGCTGGACCGTGATCACTGCAAAGTACGGGGACCGGTTGACCGAGTTGATGGAACGCCCCGGCGGCGAGGCGCTGCGCAGCCGCATAGACGACATGAGCAACGAGGAGTATCAGGGGATGCTCCGTATTCCTGACGACGAGGTGCGCGGTAGGCTCCTCGACGGTTCGGGGCGCCTCCGGCATGACCTGAAAACACTCATGGACGACGTGCCGGACGCCGAGTTGGCGAGCCGAATCGCAAACCTCGGCGGCCACGACGTCGGGACGCTGGTGAGGTGCTATAGAGAGGCGTCGGCCACGGATTCACCGGCAGTGGTCTTTGCTTACACCATCAAGGGCTGGGGTCTGCCCACGGCCGGTGACCCACGCAATCACTCGGCGCTTCTGACCGGGGCCGAGTATGAAGCGCTCGCGGACCGCTGCGGAGTTTCAGTCGAGGACCCGTGGGCGAAGTTCCCCGCAGGTTCGTTGGAAGACGACTACGTCATGGCGGCGGCCGAGCGGCTGAAGCGTCCCATCCTGGAAAGGGAGAGACCAATTGAGTTCAACGAAACCGAACTGTCGGTGCCCGGGACGGCGTCGACCCAGGACGCGTTCGGCCGAATACTGGTGGAACTGGACAGGACCTCTCCAGAGTCGGCTAAACGAGTGGTCACTGTTTCACCCGACGTAGCGACCTCGACCAATCTGGCCAGTTGGATAAACCGCTGCGGTGTCTGGTCGCACGATCAGGCTCCGGATTACCTGGGATTTCAGGATCGGATCCTGAAATGGCTTTACGGCCCGTCCGGCCGCCATATCGAACTCGGCATTTCGGAAAACAACCTGTTCCTGCTACTGGGCCAACTTGGGCTGTCCGAGGAGCTGTCCGGCAAACGGCTTATTCCAATAGGGACTGTGTACGATCCATTCATCAACAGGGGTCTGGATGCATTCATCTACGGCGTTTACCAGGGTTCGCGGTTCATCGCCGTGGCTACTCCATCCGGCATCTCCCTGAGTAGCGAGGGAGGCGCGCACCAGGGCATTCTGACCCCGGGCTTCGGCATCGGCGTGCCGGGCACGACCTACTACGAGCCGGCCTTTGCGCGGGAACTGGAGTGGATTCTGCTGGAGGCGGTGCGGAACATCGGCCGGGGAGAGGGCGAGTCGTTCATTCTGCGGCTAAGCACCAAGCCCGTAGATCAATCGTTGTTCGGCGCAGACGGCGACGAATACGATCCGCTTGAACGCAGGCGGCAGGCCCTTGAGGGGTGTTACCGCCTGCGCGCCGCCGATCCCGCCACAGGCGAAACCGCCCACATCTTCGCGGTCGGCGCGATGGTCCCAGTTGCGCTGGAAGCCGCCGACCGTCTGGGTTCGGAGGGTATAGACGCGAACGTGTTCGTCATCACCAGCCCCGACCTGCTTTACCGCCGTTTCAGGGATGCCGCCATTGGCAGCGTATACGGCGGTGAAACTACGCAGCCCGATCCCACCGGCCTGTTGGATTGGCATGAAATCGGCCGTCCGATCGTGACAGTGATCGACGGGCACTCGCAGGTTTTGAGCTTCCTTGGCGGCGCGCTACAGGGCCGGTCGATTCACCTCGGAGTCGACGCGTTCGGGCAATCCGGCACCATCCCGGAGCTCTACCGGCACTACGGAATTGACTCGGAGGGCATTTTCCACGCCGCCTTGTCGCTGTTCGACTAGGCGCGGCCCACGCGACCGTCCGTTTTAGAGTAGGCGGGGTTGGCCTCGTCCGGCGTCGAGTTGGTGCGGCGCACCGGCGTGATCCATGCCCGGCCCGGTGGCTTTCCTTCCGCCCGGTGTGCGGACTATGAATCCGATCTTCAGCAGGAAAGGCTCTACGACGTCTGTGAGCGTCTGCTTTTCTTCATTGATCGTGGCGGCGAGCGCCTCGATTCCGGCCGGTCCACCGCTGTAGTTATGCGCCAGGGTCCTCAGGTATAACCGATCGAGCCGATCGAGCCCCAATCCATCGACCCCTTCGAGTTCCAGCGCATCGCGGGCGACGGTCAACGTGACCCCTCCGCCCGTTTGGACTTCAGCGAAATCCCTTACTCGCCTGAGTAGGCGGTTTGCGACCCGGGGCGTGCCGCGTGCCCGTCTGGCAATCTCGGACGCAGCATCGGGTTCGACGTCAATGCGAAGGATGCCGGCAGAACGCGTTACGACCGTGGCCAGTTGAGGTTCGGAGTAGAAGTCGAGGTGGTAGGCGAGGCCGAATCGTTCCCGTAGCGGCGCGCTCAACATGCCGGCCCGCGTGGTCGATCCGACTAGAGTGAATCGATCGACCGGCAGGCTGATCGTCTTGGCGAACGCGCCGGATCCGGTCACGAAATCGATTCGATAGTCTTCCATCGCTGAGTAGAGGTACTCCTCGACTGCCGTCGAAAGGCGGTGGATTTCGTCTATGAAGATTACGTCGCCCTCGTTGAGATTGGACAGCAGGCCGACGACGTCGGCGGGCCGCTCCAACGCGGGCCCCGACGTGTGTGACATGACGCTGTCCAGTTCTCTGGCGATGATGTGAGCCAAGGTCGTCTTGCCAAGGCCCGGCGGGCCGTGAAACAGGACGTGATCCAGGGCCTCGCCTCGTGATTTCGCCGCCCGCACCGCGATGTTGAGGGCCTCCACGACCCTCCTCTGGCCGACGTACTCGTCAAAGTTCCGGGGCCGCAGGTCGCTCCCCATACGCTCCACTACGGGTTTTCCGGGGGCTTTCGGCGCGCTGGCGGGCGCGTCAGACAAACGGTTCGTGCCGTCTGTTCTTTTTACGATGGTCTCTTTCGCCATGACCGATTCAGTTCAATCGCTTCGATGCAGCCCGGGTATGAGGCCATCCTCTCGAGCCCGTCTCAAAAAGCTGGCTGCTCCGCGTAAACCCCCGTCGTTCCCCCGGAAAAGGGAAACAAACCGCCCTCTGCCGCATTCGATTGCGACCGGGCAACCCCGTCGTTCCCGTGAAAATAGACCTTGGCGTAACTAGCTCCCCAACCAGTGATTCATCACTCCATACAACCCTGAGCGCCCCATGTCACCCTGAGCGTCCCACGTCACTCTGAGCGCGCCTTGTCACCCTGAGCGAAGCCGAAGGGTCTGGGTAAGAGGGGCGGGACATGCCGTCTGGATGGCTTAGGTTCCTCGGCTGCGCTCGGAATGACATGTGGTTATTCAGAATGACATGCGTTTAGGTTATCCAAAGGTCTCCGAAAACGGGAAACCAAACCGCCCTGGGGTTCCCCGATCGGGGTCGGGGATGACGGATGAGGTGCGGGTCGGAGAAGACGGTTGATGCGCTGTTCAAGTCGGACAGGATGGAGTTATGGGACAGGCTCATTAGGGAGCGCGCCCCCGGCCGGACCTTCCCCGGGCGAAGTCGAAGGACAGTTCGCATTCCCTCGAGCGTCGCGGTTTTCATGTCGAACTCGCTTCCTGTTGCCGTGCGGCCTGTCCCCTGAACACCTCCCTGACCAGTTCCTGCACCTCGTCCGCCATTTCCGGACGCCTGTTTATCGCGTCCACAACGCTGTCGCGCGCTTCGACGGGCCGATAACCGAGGCTGACCAGCAGGTCTATCGCCTCAACTCGCGGGTCGGTGACCACGGCCGCGGCCCGCGAATCCGGAATCCCATCGTCTCGCAACATTGCGGTCGCCGTAACTTTTCCGCGCAACGTAGCGATCATTTTCTGGGCGGCCCGCGCGCCGACGCCGGGAAGCTGCGTCAGGACTGAGGTGTCCTCTGATTCGATTGCGCGGGCGATCACCGACACGGGAAAGACGAGCGCGGCGGCGGCCCTAACCGGTCCGATCCCCTCGACCTGCACCAGCTGTTCGAAAAACTCGCGTTCGACGGGGCGTCTGAACCCGACAAGCAACGGCTTTGGCTGCCGGTCGGTGACGTGATAGTAGATTTCCAACTCGACCTGGTCGCCCACTTCCAGCCCTTCATTTGTGAGCGACTGCTGGACGAAAACAGGCAGGGTGACCTCATACCCGACGCCCCCACAGACCACGACGGCGCGGGCCGGATCGCGATTCAGGGTCCTAATGAGTCCATTGAGATACGTGATCATGGTTTCGTACGTCCGCAGTTTTTTTCGCCGACTTGATGCCTCGACCCTGCCGAGCCGGCTCAGGCTTTTTTGGCCGCTGCTATTTTCCGCCGGCCGCGTACTGTGCCGCTTCCCGCCGCCGATATTGCGGTTACTGCCTTGCTGCCAGCCATAATTGCGTGGCAAATCGCTATCGCAAAGGCGTCGGCCACGTGTTCATTGCGGGCCGCGTCCGGCTCTTCGAGGTGGGCGGCTACTGCCCGCTTAATCTGGTCTTTGCCGGCGCGGCCGGAACCGGTCACGACGTTCTTTGCCATCGTCGGCTGATAGTGAAACACCGGAATACCGGCCTCCGCCGCGGCCATGCACACAACGCCGCGGGCGTGGCCCATCACTATGGCGGTCTTGAGATTGACGTAGCGAGAGTGTAGGTCCTCTACCGCCATCGCATCGGGTTTGTTGGCCTCGATCACGTCCCGAATATCCTGGTAGATCGTGAGCAGGCGCTCCTCAAGCGGAGAGGCGGTGACGGTGGTAACCACTCCGCCCTCGACGGCCGAGTAGGCCCCGCGTAAGGTGTCGATCACGCCGTATCCGGTGTTACGCAATCCGGGATCGATGCCGAGCACGCGCACGTTGCCACTCCCGCGCCGTCGCCATTGGGTCTATTCGCCCGAAGCGGCGCTATGTGGTGATTCTACGGAGTTCCCATCATGGGCGCGTCCCATACGTCATGGTCTGAAGGGCCGATCGCCCTCAGCCCTTCGATGCGAGAATGCTCTACGATGTTGATGAGACTCGAAACTTACGGAGGTCGTATTTGCAAATCCGTCAACTCATGCAGTCGGATTCAGAAATGGTCCGCGAACTGGACATGCGCATCCTGGGCGCCGACCGGTCGCAAACGTGGGCAACATACCTTGAGAGATTCCTTGCGGTGAGCGATCTGGACGTGCTTCCGCACCCGCCGTGGGGCTGTTATGTGGCGGAACAAGATGGCGAAATAGTCGGCTTTCTGATCGCAGAAAAGCAGTCGTCCGGCTACGGGTTGCCGCCCGGGGCCCGCATCGTCGCCTTGACGGTGAGCCCAGAGATGCGACGCCGCGGTGTGGGCCGAAAACTTATCAACGTTCTGTCAGAGTTCTGCCAGTCTCAGGGCATCGAGCGGATCTATTCGATCCTGAGGGCCGAGGACGCCCGCGACGCCGCGTTCCTAATTTCATGCGACTTTGACACGTCCTCCGTAAGGGTGTTTTCCAGAAAGACCTGAATCGGCTGCAAGCGGAATGGAGACCGGCGACCGTCGCCGGCCGGCCGTTTGAACGTCGAAGCGTTCGGGGCCGATAGCCGCGGGAAGGTCATTATCTGGCCCGTTGGAGGTATCGTAATGCGAGTTCGGTCAGTCATTTTCACAGTGCGGCAAAGTCAATGAAACCTCTTTACTCAGAACAGCAAAACCTCCTTCTCGGCGTGGTCTCGGAGTTTGCCAGGGCCGAGTTGGCGCCGCACGCGTCAAATGTCGACGAATCGGAAGAATTCCCCTTCAGCCAGTTCGCAGGGTTGGCCGGCCTCGGCGTTACCGGACTGACGCTAGACGAAGCGTATGGCGGAGCGGGTGGCGGCTACAGGGACATGATGGTTGTGGCTGAAGAAGTCGCCGCGGCGTGCGGATCGACGAGCACGGTTTTCATCACCCATGTATCCCTTGGCGCCCAGCCGATCAATCAGATGGGCAATGACGCCCAGAAGCGGCGTTGGATCCCCGACTTGGCCTCAGGGAAACGGGTGGCTGCGTTCGCCCTCACCGAACCGCAATCCGGCAGCGACGCCCTTGGACTTGTAACGACTGCCATCCCCGACGGAGACGACTTCATCTTGAATGGCAGCAAGGTGTTTTGTACCAACGGCGCCGTTGCCGACGTCTTTGTTGTCTTTGCGAATCAGGACCGTTCGGCCGGATACCGCGGGATCAACGCCATAGTGGTGGAGAAGGGCGCGCCGGGGTTTACTGCCAATCCACAGCATGGAAACATGGGGATGCGAGGGTCAGGCACAGCCGAGCTTGTCTTCGAGAACTGCCGGGTTCCGAGGGCCAATTTGCTCGGCGACGAGGGTTCAGGCTATCGGACCGCGCTTGCGATCCTCAATTCGAGCCGCATCATGATTGCGGCCCAGTGCGTCGGACTCGGACGAAGCGCGCTGGAAGCGGCGATCGAATATGCACAGCACAGGGAGTCGTTTGGCCGGCCGATCGCGTCCCGTCAGGCCATACAGTTCATGCTTGCCGACATGGCGACCGAACTGGACGCGGCGCGGCTGCTCACTTTTCGTGCTGCCAGCCTTTACGACGCCGGGATGCCGCACGGCGCAGAGGCATCAATGGCCAAGCTGTTCGCATCAGAGGCCGCAGGGCGCATCGCATCCAAGGCGTTGCAGATTCACGGCGGCGCCGGATACTTCCGGCCGAGCGCAGTCGAACGGATCTACCGTGATCAGCGGGTTACGGAAATCTACGAGGG